>CAIUZV010000125.1 GCA_903903735.1 uncultured beta proteobacterium
TATTGGCGCAAACGCTTTCGGACTGCCTATTTACGTTGATGGTCTGAATGAAGCTGGCCTTGCTGGTGGACTACTCAACGCACCGAACACAGCTCTTTATCAAAATCCTACACAAGCACAATCTGCCAATAGTATTGCTTCCCAACAATTGCTGGTTTATGTACTAACGAATTTTGCAAATGTCGATGAGGTCAAAAACGCGCTTCCGAAAATGTTTGTAAATAGCTCACCCCTTAAAGAATGGGGTGGAGTCGCCAAATCACGTATGACTTTGCATGACACGTCTGGCGCAAGCTTGGTGGTTGAGTATCTGGATGGCAAGCTCGTGATGACGGACAACACAATCGGTACGATGACCAATGATCCTGCCTTCTCATGGCATTTACAAAATATTGGCAACTACGCAAACCTCAGTGGTACAGATAAAAAGCCTATGGTGTTCAATGGTCAGAAGTTCATGGCTGCAAGCTCAGGAAATGGTTTACACGGCTTACCTGGGAGCTTTTTAAGTCCTGATCGTTTTATCCGTGCCTCCATGTTGGTGATGAGTACACCGTCTGCAACCACTGATACGCAGGAGCGCAGAGCTTGGCACATCATGAACAACTTTGATATCCCCTACGGTGCGATTCATCTCGATAGTTCGAGTGGCTATGGCGGTGGGGTGAATTCGTACGAATACACTGAATGGACAGTAGTCGCGAATCTCAAAACAAAAACGTACAACATCCGCTCCTTTGAAAACCCGGGTGTGTTGACCGTTGCTTTTTCAGAAGCGGATATGAACAGCAAAAGTCTGAGATCAATACCACTTTTAAAATAATCAATTACTTAGATAAGCCTAGCTGATTCAATCGATTTCTTTTCAAGTTCGCTAGAGTGGCAAAAGTGTGGACACTGGCCGGCGGGCATTTAACTCATGCAACTGCTGCCCAAGATATCGGGCAATCGCACGCATACCGTAAAGCCCAGCTGCCGCTTCAGCGTCGCTGTTGTAGTTGGTATTCGTATTGACATCGTAGGTGTAGACCTCACCTCCCTCGTCAACAATAAACTCAATACCGGCAATCCCTATCCCGTTTTCGGCGATGAAGCGCTGATAACGCTGGATGATGGGGTGAGCAAAACTCTCGATGATCTGAAAGCGTGGCGCAGGCGCTTCGGGCGTAGTTTCTCCAACTGGACAAAAAGCATCACCAATCTGGCAGACGTCCGCTGGACAGAGTTCAAACCCTAGCGAAGTATCAACCCGCACGGCATAAAGGAACTTGCCACCTACGAATTCGACACGCGTAATGTAAGGCTGCGGTGCGCGAATGTATTGCTGGATCAACGTGATGCCGTCGACGGAGGGCTCAAACTGCGCGCTGTTCACATAGCCCTGCAGGGTATCGATATGATGGAAGAGCTTTACCCCCAGCCCTTTGCCTGCGCGATTATGTTTGGTGATGAACGAACCTTTCATCTGGCGGGCGGCCTCGATGATGTGCTGCTTGCCGACTGCAGCGATGGTGAGAGGGGTCTTAACCCCGTAGTTCTGCAAAGCAACATACTGTGCGACCTTGCTGATTTCAAGCTGTAGGGCGCGGCTGTTGTTCACGACACGCCGACCGTGAGCCTCAAGCCAAGACAACACAGCGGCCGTGTATTCGGGCGCGAAGCGGTGATCCCGAGTGTGCGATGAAGCACTCATTCGGTTGTAGAAAACTCCCTCAGGCGGAGGCACGGACAGATCCAGTTTGCCTTCGTCCAGAAACCATTCCTCGTAAGGTAAGTCCAGCTCTCGAAAAGCGGCTTGCAATGGCTCCACCCACACGGAGTTCTCATGAATCACATAAATTTTCGACATATCTCATCTTCACGATGCCGGCTACACAAACGTTATCCAGAACGGCATATCCGGACAGTCTGACAGCATAATAAAAACCTATTAAAACCAAAACGACATTTTTATAATTTCTTTATAACCAATTGGTCTCAGCGTTTTCACATAAGGGGTCTGTGAATTAGCTCGGCCCTCTCAAACAGACCATAGAACATCAGTAAGCGTGACGCTGAGACGCTTGTTTCACTGAGTTGGAGTCTTACAATCTAACGAAAATCAACGTTTATTCGAAAGTGCGACATGATGCCCGACCCGCTTCTTGATCTTCAATTTCACCGTGATGTCAGTCTCTCTCCTGCCCAGATATGGGAGGGCTTAACTAATCCATCTATCTTAATGAAGTGGTTTTGTCCGAGGCCATGGAAAGTTATTGAATGCCAAATCGATCTAAAGCCTGGCGGCATCTTTCGGACGGTAATGCAATCGCCGGAAGGTGAAAGAATGCCCGACAACACATGGTGTTTTTTGGCTATCGAACCCCAGCAACGACTGGTTTGGACCAACGAATTTGGCCCCGGTTTTAGACCAAAGCCGCAACCCAAAGATGAGAATCTAGGATTCTTCTTTGTGGTTGATCTAAGACTCTCGCCACTTAATAGTGGTGGAACATCGTATACCGCTAATGTGATGCATCAAAGTGAAGCCACTAAGCAAGCACATGAAGATATGGGCTTCCAACATGGTTGGGGCGCGTCACTTGATCAATTAGTTGAGTTAACACAATAAATTTACTTGTGCCGTATTCAATCTCGATCGAAATTCCTCAGGCCCTGCTCGATTCCACCCCAGGCCACCATCTGAAACTGAAAAACTCCTGCAGTCGCGCTGGGGGGCAAACACTACCGCCACACCCAGCTCTCACCGTGCTTAAGCACAAAGAAGTTCAAGGGTGAAGATGACTCTTTCTTGGCGATCTCTAAATCCTTCGGCGCTTGGTCCAGAGGCTCATCGCTCATGCCGTCAAAAGTTCCCCAGTGGATACCAATGGCCGCTTTGGCGTTGACATCTCTCATGGCCTGAAGTGCTTCGCGTGGATTGAGATGGGAGTCCTTCATGAACCAACGAGGTTCATACGCACCAATTGCAATGGCCGCCAAGTCAAAACCGCCCATTCGCTCACCAATGGCTTTGATGTCCGGCGAGTAAGCCAAGTCGCCAGAAAACCAGAATCGCAAATCTGGATGCATCAAGGCCCAACTGCCCCAGAGTGTTTCGTAGCGATCACCAATTGAGCGTGCACTCCAGTGCTGCACCGCCAGAAAATGCAGGTCAAGGTTTTTTGTTTTGCCTTTGATGCTTGCGTATTGATCCCAATCCAGCGCAATGACGTTTCGCGCAGGGCCTTCCAACACGGCGCCTTTAATTTCCTTCTTGAACCAATACTGTACGCCAAGCGGCACAAAAAACCGAATGCCTGAATGACGATCCATGAGAGCCTGAGCGCTTTCTTGATCTAAATGGTCCCAGTGGTTGTGTGAGATGACGACAGCATCGATTCTGGGAAGCTGGTCGAACGGGATGCCAGGTGCCTGGTGACGCTTGGGTCCTGCAAAGCTAACAGGCGAAGCGCGTGGCCCCCAGTGCGGATCAGTCAACAAGTTCAGGCCGTCAATTTGAAATAGCAACGTTGAGTGGCCAACCCATGTCACTCTGGGCTGGGTGCTATCTCCGTTGATCAACTCGAGGTCGGGCTTCACCCCCATGATGGGCGTAGCAGGCGGTTTGGGCAGGCCATCTCGCAGGCGCTCCCATTGCCAACGCCACAGGCCTGGCTTGTCGGATCGTTCTATGTAGCGGTTGACGAATCCGTCGGGGCGATGGTGTGGTTTGCTGGCGTCGTAGTCGGGGTTGAAACGAGGTGCCATTCCGACCCAGGCTGCTAGCAAAGCGCAGGCCAATGCAGTGATTGCAACAAACAGGAAGGCTTTGCGAAATTTCAACATGAATTAATTTTAATGATGAAATTGAAACAAAGTTAATCGAATTTCGCCCTGGTCTATCCAGAAATTAAATAGTCCACTTGTCGAGCTATTTTTTTATATGGTTGAGTCGACTAAGCATGTTTGATTGAGATAGTATTGTTCTATAGTCAATATCACGACGTGTCCTTCAAAAGGAAAACCTCAATACGTGGACGGTGAATAAAAACACAGGAGAGAAGTCAATAGCTTTAAGGATGGTTATTTTGCTATGATCAATCTCATTCAATCGTTGCCTAAAAATATGATTGCAACAGCAGACATAAACATACAACTGGTTAAATTTTTTCCGGTCATCTTTGCTATCTCGATCACTTTGTTTTTGGGGTCTGGTTGGTTTTTAGGGCGATATCGAAAAAAAAAGTTTGGCGGTGCTCGGGTGGGTATTGAAGATGCCCTGTTCACAGCCATCTTTGGCTTGTCTGCCTTAGTTTTGGGTCTTACTTTTTCGAACGCATCCAATCACTACGAAACTCGTATTGAAGGCGTTCGTGCCCAAGCAAATGCTATCAAAGAAGTCTACGAATCTTCTCAGTATTTACAACCATCAGATCAGGCGGCAGTACAAGAATCCTTGAGCAGGCTGTTGAATCTTCGTATTCAGACTTATTCAGATCTTAAAAGCATGAATGACATTGCGATTGCGACTGACCGTTTGGCTAAACTAGTAAGGCAGATAAACGTGGATGTTGCAAAAGCAGTGGTAGTTGCGCCCTCGGAAAACAAAGCTTTATTGTTTGAAACCATTACTCTCCAAACGCGAAATTTAGTCTCCACCTTTCACTTGGCCGACATAAAAACAAAATCACATCCGCCGGTTTTAATGATGCGGTTTATATATGCCTTATTGTGCATTGCCTCACTATTAATTGGCTACACCGTGGCGATGAGCGGTGAAACGGACTGGTTCTTGGCGATAGTGTATTTATTGCTGATGGGGTTTGGAATTTACGTCATCCTATCCCTCGAGTACCCCAATTTATTGATGCCTTTTAATGAGTTCAATGAGGATTTGTTACGACTGAAGAATTCCCTGAGGCCTACATAGATAATTAAATCGTGGTCGATTCTGCCCCAGGCCACCAAGCGTCTTTATGGCCCACTTGTTGGGCTATTTTCTTTTATAGCTTGGCAAGTTTTGGCACCGTTAGTCTCGGATACACTGAACCGCTACCAATTTCCTAGACCTCTTCGCCTAACCATCACTCCCAAGACCTAGCGAGCGAAACGAATGAATTTTTCTGCGCTAACTTTCGCAAGTCCCGCGATTATCACGCACCTACTATTTGCCATACTGGCATTCGGTCTTGGTGGCCTTCAGCTTGTCAGCACCAAGGGCACGCGCACTCACAGATGGTTAGGATACCTCTGGGTCTTGGCTATGGTCGTTATTTGCGTCACTTCCTTCAGCATTAAAGAAGTCATGCCAACTGGGATGTTTGGCGGGTATTCTCCCATTCATCTTTTGAGTATCTTTGTTTTAGTTCAGCTAGCAAGAGGTATCTATTTTGCAAAAAAAAGGGATATTAAGAGGCATCGCCAGTGCATGCTATACACCTACATTGGCGGGCTCTTGATTGCTGGGATTTTTACATTTATGCCAGGGCGCTTGTTATTTAAAGTAGTTATTGAGCCCTGGTTATAAGGTTTAGCCTCCTTCGTCTAGTCGGATTCGGTGCACTACTGGGCTCCACACTCAAGACATGTAGCTTTTTATAAAGATAAAGCGGACTTGTTTTTTTTATATGACCCACACAAACTTAATTCGTTTAGTTCTTGTAGCTGTATTTGTACGATTGCTATTGCTTGCATTTTCTCCCCTCATGGACACGACTGAGGCTCGTTACGCTGAAGTTGCGCGCCTGATGGTTGAGCTCAACGACTGGGTGACGCCTTGGTTTACCTACGATGTACCCTTCTGGGGCAAGCCCCCACTCTCTTTCTGGGTAACAGCGGTCAGCTTTAACATATTTGGCATTAATGAATTCGCCGCTCGCTTTCCGCATTGGTTAGCAGGCATGATCGTGCTCTGGATTGTATGGGGCATGAAGTCCCGCTCGGACGCGACAGACGCGTCTTATCCCGTTGTACTTCTCATCGGTTCCGTCATGTTCTTTATCGCCACAGGTGCGGTGATGACAGACATGGTGCTTGTGATTGGCACAACACTATGCATGCGCGGATTTTGGAATGGATTGTATGGTGCGTTAGCGCGACGCAGATCGGAGAGATGGTTACTGTTTATCGGCATGGGTATTGCTTTGCTCGCCAAAGGACCAGTAGGTATAGTTTTGGCCGGATTGGCTTGTGGATTGTGGACGTTGATATCAGGCAATTTACGTTCGGTATGGCGTGATCTGCCTTGGATACGTGGTGGACTGATTACCCTGGCGATTGCGCTACCTTGGTATGTCATTGCAGAATTACGTTCACCAGGATTCATAGACTACTTCATCGTTGGCGAGCATTTCCATCGCTTTGTGACACCTGGCTGGAGTGGAGATCTTTATGGAAAAGCGCACGCGAATCCATATGGAACCATTTGGTTGTACCTGATTGTGGTTGTCATGCCCTGGACTATTCTGCTTCCCATTTTGGCTTGGCAAACGCGGGGCTCCCTTACTGGCGCGCCGCCAATTCAATCTACAGCTTCTTCTCACCAAGCTGTAGATTCCGATTCAAATGTAAGTACAGTTCCATTTCGCAATTACCTGATTCTTTGGGCTTTTATGCCAGCCTTCTTTTTTACAATGGCTGGCAACATTATTTGGCCTTATGTGTTGCCTGGTTTACCTGCGTTAGCTTTATTGGTGGGTAGCTGGCTAACCACTCGAGTGAATCAAAAGATAGTGCGTCTTAATCTCGCCATAGGATTATTGATCACTATCACGGTAACGGTAAGCTTTAATGTAAGCATGCCATTGACCGGACGTAGCACCAATCTGGCTGCTAAGACCTTGATTGAAGACTACCAATCCCAAATGCCAGGAGACCGGCCACTGATCTATCTCGGACAACGCCCTTTCTCTACCGCATTTTATAGTCGAGGTCATGCGCAGCTAGAAAAGACACCAGAGGCGTTGGTGCAGCGACTAAACACAACACCCGCCTATGTGGCGATCCGTAGCTCGTACCTGACCTACATGCCCCCAGCACTCCTTGAAAATCTCGATCGCTTGAGTGTGCACGGGCACTTCACACTGTTTGTGACCAAGAGCTCGCACGTTGCGCCGCCAGGGTGAACAGTCAATAATTTTTCAAACGACACTTAGTGGAGTCGCTATGTTCAACTTTTCTAAGTTAGGCATACCTGTTATTCAGGCGCCCATGGCCGGAGGCGTCAATACCCCAAGGCTTGCTTCAGAAGTTTCTAATGCTGGTGGCGTAGGTAGCTTTGGTTTCTCTTACAGCACGCCACAAAAAATCAGTGAGGATTTAGCGGCGACAAGAGCTTTAACAAATGGCCCTATTAACGCCAATTTTTTTATCTTCAGTCCTGTTGATTTACCAACGCAAGCGATTCAAGAGAAAGCCCTTGAAGCCTTGAAAAATTTACCCATTGAAGGCGAGTATGCATTAGCCATGCCGCAGGCGCCGTTTTATCCCGATCTTGAAGAGCAACTTAAGCCTGTTTGGGAACACTGCCCAGAAATATTAACGTTCCATTTTGGCATTCCGTCGCCGAGCATCGTGGCGAGGGCGCATGCGCTAGGAATTTCTGTTGGCATGACTGCGACAAGCCTTAAAGAGGCTGCGACAGCTCAAAAGGCTGGTGCTGATTTTATTGTGGCGCAAGGGATTGAAGCAGGCGGGCATCGGGGCATATTTGATCCCGATGAAAAGGATGAAAAATTAACCGCGCTCGCATTGACGAAACAATTAGTGAGCGGATGTTCAATTCCCATTGTTACAGCAGGCGCAATCATGGATGGAACGGATATCGCTAATGCATTGAGGTCTGGCGCTATAGCCGCTCAATTGGGGACAGCCTTTTTATGCTGCGACGAGTCAGGCGCCACATTCGTCCATAAGGAGTATGTGCTCAAGCACCCAAGCAGAGGCTCAGTGTTTACGAGAGGGTTTTCAGGTAGGCCTGCTCGAGGCATCAATAACGAATTTATTCGATTGATGGAAAGCAAGATGGTTTTGCCTTTTCCAATCCAAAATACGCTGACAGCGTCACTTAGACAGATGGGGGTCAAAACAAACAATGGTGAATATCAGAGCTTATGGGCTGGCCAAGACTACTCCAGAGCCAGAAGCCTTAGTGCTAAGAACCTCATGCTAGCTTTGAAAGAGGAACTTTTGATTGCTATCGGCTGAATGACAATTTTACTTTTGTGGGTTTTTAGCTAGATGCAACAACCGCTCGGAGCTTTTATCTGTACTATTCAACTATGGAATTAGCTAATCAAATCTTTTTTTGTGTTTTTGCTCTAATTACCTTTGCGATTGTGCTCAGTGCGATTCCGCAATTTCAGGCTCAACGAGCGGACTGGCCGAACATATATTGGCCATTAAGCACCAGCTTTTTCGCCCTTAGTTGCTTGAGCTTCGGTCTTGCCTTATGGGTCAATAAGTTTCTGCTGACGATCGGTAATACTTCACTATTAATGTCGTCTATCGCTCTGATCTGTTTATATCGTGCGTGGAACCAAAAGCCATTTAATAAGATACAAACGCTATTGATTTGGCTGATCCCTCTAGTGGTCGCCATTCTTTATGAGCCCCTGAGAACAACCCCACATACATTCCTTCAACGCGTTGCATTGATCACGATCACGCAAGAGATTTTAGTGGCGTGGCAGTTAGTGGAATTAATAAAGTTTTATAAGCGAGGACGTCCAAGGATTGTAGTCTGGATTATTTTGCTCACCACGTTAACGCTGTTAGGCAATGTTGTTAGAACCTATCAAATCTTAACGGGTGATGGTCCAACCAATATTTTCCTTTACACCGAAGAAGCTTTTGCGTTGGCCTTGCGTTGGATTACTTACGCAAACAACGTCATCGTCTTTGTCGCAATAGGCGTGTTCTATTTACAAAAGCAAATTACTAAAGAGAATAAAATTACGAATGATCTAGCAAAATCTAAAGATGAAAATGAAAAAATTATTGCGCTCTTAAAGGAAAAAGAGCGTTTGATATTTGGGCTGCTGAAGGCAAACAAAACTGCGGCCACCGGTGCGCTGTCCGCGTCTATTGCGCACGAACTCAATCAACCACTGGGCGCCTCCACTCTAAACATTCAATTTCTGAAAATGAAACTTGAAAAAGGTTCGCTTAGTCCAGAAATAGGTAGAGAGATTTTGGATGCCTTAGACGAGGACAATAAGAGAGCGGCGACTATCGTTAATTCACTCAGGTCAATATTTACAGAGGGTGAGTCCCATAATCAAGAAGTCCAATTGAGTGATTTGATTTCGAAAGTACTAGATATTGCTAAACCAGAACTCAAAAACAAAGACATTCACATTCAACTTCGAGTTGATGACGGCTTAATGATACGGGTAAATTCTTCGGACATCGAACAGGTCATATTAAATTTACTCAATAACGCTGCTCAGGCTTTAGTTAACTCGGGGGCGCACCCACGCCGCATCGCAGTAGAAGCTATTAGAGCTGGCGATTCAGTTGAATTAAGCATTTCTGACAACGGCGCTGGCGTGTCTCAAGCGTTCAAGCCTCAGCTGTTTGAGTTACTGAGTACAACTAAACAGGCCGGGATGGGTCTAGGCCTTTGGCTGTGTAAGCACATTGTTACTAGATATGGTGGCTCCATCCAGTATGAGGATGCGCTTGAGGGTGGTGCTCGGTTTGTGGTGAGGCTGCCCTCAGCAGTCTAGAAAGCATGATGTTCTACTCAATTCCCGAAATGATGAAAAACTTCTTGATCCGAACGATTAGCGTTCTGCTTTTCAGTAATACTGGGGCCACTATCTGAAACTGAAAAACCCCCTGCGCTCGCGCTTGAGGTTTTTCTTTTGGGAGCTTGTGACCGGATGTTTCTGCCGATACCGAGTTGTTGCCAAACTCAATATCAACGCCTAGCATTGGGGTATGCCAAAAAACTACCTAGTCGCGCACAGCGTCGACAATCAAGAACAAAACCGCTGCGTGGATATCATTCAAGACCTGAATGGCATGTTTCGGTTTCAAGAATGGCGTCGCGAACCTGAAGATCTAGCCGGCTGGATTTTGATGTTAGATAGCTCGCCCAAGACCTTTATTTCCAAGATTGACGCTATCACAGCGGCAAAACGCGCCATTGCTTGGTTTGATGCACCGAATATGTAGCCAGCATTGATGGAGAGTCCTGCATCCCAAGCGAGGTATCAACCAAGCGACACTCTCTCGCCAAAGGTTTCAATAAGGATCGAACATCCTCAGGCTCTGTTGATTCCGCCCAGGGCCACCATATGAAACTGAAAACTCCCTGCGTTCGGGCTAGGTTTCTTGATTTTGAAGGCTAGCCACTGGCCGGCTCATACCCAACAGGTGATTTTTCCGGCGTACGGCCCAGAAGATCGAGTCATCGGGTTACCTTTGCTAGCCAGTAGTAAAATTTGGTTTCTTGCAAGTTAAGTGGCGGTACCAAAGGATTGACATGAGACCTCTAAAGTACGTTTGGATTGTTTTGGCTGCCCTTGCTCTACCAGTTCAGGTGTCCGCGCAAGTACAAGATTGCGATCGGCTAGCTGCCTCTCCTTTAGATCCACAAAAGCAAACACCCGGTTTAAGTTACAACCAGTTAAATGCAAATCTGGCGGTCCCCGCCTGCAAGAAGGCGACGGAAGAAAGCCCACAGACTGCGCGTCTATGGTTTCAGTATGGCCGAGCGCTAGAGAAAGCCAATAGGTTGCCGGATGCGATTTATGCATATCAGGAAGCAGTCAAGCTGAAGTCTGGCGCCGCACACAACAATCTCGGGGAGCTTTACCGAGACGGTAAGGGGTTTCAAAAGGACTTGAATAAGGCAGAAGAGTACTTCGCGCTTGCGGCGAGTTTGAATTCGCCAGAAGGCAAGAGCAACTTATCGGCACTCCAGGCTCAGCAAAAGAAAGTAGGTGGTGGCACGATTCCTAAAGAACTCGTGGGCAGTTGGGCTGGCAAAGGATCTGTTTGTCTGAAAACATTAGACAAAAAGTCTCTGAGTAAGTGGTACGGGATGGTCTTTACTAGTAATGAGCTACAGAAGGGCCGCGTTAGTGATTATGAGATCGGTCCAGACCTGTGCGCCCCACAAAAGGTAACTGGCCAGTTTCCAACTTACACCATTGCGTTTGATTGCAAGCCGGGAGACGACGGCCCCTACACTACAATTGAGAAGTTCACGATCGTTGGCGATCAACTAAGCATTGATCTGAACGGAATCACCGTATGGAAACGCTGCCCTAATTAAACGAGCAAACAAACTATGACATTAAGCAAGTGCTTAGTCCTTCTTTTATCCCTTTGCTGTATTTCGCAAATCGCATTCGCTGAGGATGTTAGATTTACCAAACAGTATTCCGTCTGCATGGACAAGTCGGATGGGGTGACTAGTAACATGATTGATTGCATAGTGGCCGAGACAAAACACCAAGACGCTCGATTGAACAAAGTGTACAAAGCATTCATGGCAGAGCTCTCTGCAGAGCGGAAGAAGCAACTCCAAACCGCACAGCGCGCATGGATCACCTACCGTGATGCAAACTGTAACTTCTATTTTGATCCGGACGGTGGAACAATAGCCA
>CAIUZV010000126.1 GCA_903903735.1 uncultured beta proteobacterium
GGAGTGGCCTGCAGTGCCTGCATAGACTTCGACCTGCGTTGTCATGTCGCGTCTCCGTGTCGGGACAAAAAGCGTAGCTAGGGAAAGCATTAGCTTGGAATTTGATAAAAATATTACTACTATTTAAGAAAGACTGATAAACATAAACACAAAGCAACATATCGAGGCAAACCATGACGACAAAATCGAATCCCCAACTTGTGCGCCGCACCGCACGCCGCGCCTTGCTCGGCTTGGCGAGTGCAGTGGTCTTGGTCAGCGGGCTGGGCTTGACTGGAGCTGCGCAGGCGCAGGCCTATCCAAACAAGTCAATCAATATCGTGATTGGCTTCCCGCCTGGTGGTGCGATTGACACGATTGCACGCGTGCTGGCGCCAAAGATGTCGGCTGATTTGGGTCAATCCGTCGTGATTGAAAACAAGCCTGGTGCGGGCGGTGTGATCGGTATGCAGTCAGTCGCGCGGGCCGAGCCCGATGGCTACACCATCTTTATGGGGACGATGGGTAACTTCAGCATTACGCCTGCCCTGGTGAAAGACTTGCCCTACAACGTGGGCAAAGATTTTGCGCCGGTGACACAAGTCGCGTCGTCTGGTTTTGTGATTTATATCAATCCCAATCTGCCGATCAAGACGGTGGCGGATTTAATTGCGTATGGCAAAGCGAATCCGGGTAAGGTGAATTTTTCTTCCAGCGGCAATGGTGGCTTGCCACATATGGCTGGTGAAATGTTTGCGTCGGCCGCAGGCATCAAGATGACGCATGTGCCTTACAAGGGCAGCGTGCCCAGCATCAATGATGTGATCGGGGGACAAGTGCAATTAACGTTTGAGGCTGTGGCAGTTGGCTTGCAACATGTGAAGTCTGGCCGTTTGCGTGCGCTGGCAACCATGAGCCCAACACGCATGGACGTCTTGCCTGATGCGCCGACGGTGGCTGAAACGATCAAGGGCTTTAATGTGACGAATTGGTTTGGCATGGCGATGCCGGCTAAAACGCCTGCTGACCGTGTCGCACGTATCAACCAAAGCGTCGTGAAAGCACTGAAAGATCCGGAAGTGCAAAAGACCTTGGCTGGCTTAGGTGTGGACCCTGTGGGTGATACACCTGCCCAGTTTGCAGCCTACATTCAGTCTGAGTTCACACGTTGGCAGAAAGTGATCGTTGAGGCCGATATCAAGCCTTAAGGTTTTACAACTCGCGCCGCGGCTCCAGCATAATGCGGACCGCGAGCGCGGCCAGCACCCCACCCATGACATAACGCTGCAGCGTCATCCATGTGGGGTTGCGTGAAAACCAGGCGGCAATGCTTGCGGCCGACAATACCAACAACAGGTTGACGGTAAAGCTCACCATCGCCTGAATCACACCGAGTGTCATGCTCTGCCAAAACACCGAGCCGTACGCAGGATTGATGAACTGCGGAAACAACGCGATACAAAACATCGCGACTTTCGGGTTCAGTGCATTGATAACAAACCCCATCACAAACAGTTTGCGACGCGAATCGACGGGCAATTCGCGCATCGCAAAAGGGGATTGCGCGCCAGGCTTGAGTGAGCCCCAGGCGAGCCACAGCAGATAGATGACACCGGCCCAGCGTAACGCCTCGTAGGCGGCGGGTATGGCGAGAAAGATGGCGGACAGTCCAAACGCTGCGCCCAGCATATGCACGCTAAAACCGAGCAACACACCAAACAACGAAACGATGCCTGCAGCGCGCCCCTGACAGACGGAGCGCGACAGCAGATACAGCATGTTTGGCCCAGGCGTGATCACCAGCAAAAAACAGGCGCCGGTGAAAAGCAGAAGTTCGTTGAATGGAATCATCGTGCGTGGCTTGGCGGGTGCGTGTTGAGCTGCTTATCGAACCGTCTTAACGACCGACAAAAACCGCGGCGCGTTTTTCTAAGAAGGCGCGCTGTGCCTCTTTGGCGTCCTCTGTCTTGGCAATCGCAGCCGTCATGTCTTGCTCGTAGCGATAACCATCGCGCAGGCTCATATCTTCGATCGCGTTGAGGGTTTGCTTGGCCAGACCGATGGAGAGCGGGCTCTTTGAGGCGATCGTATTAGCGAGTTCCATCGCGGCAGGCATCAGGCCTTCGGGTGTCGTCACTTGGTTCACGACGCCTAGACGATAGAGCTCATCAGCCGGAACGCGATAGCCGGTGAACATCATCTTGCGCAGAGTCGTGTGCGGAAACAAACGCGCAGCGTGACTGCCGCCGCCCAGTAGACCGACATCGATCTCTGGCAGCGCTAAGCTGCCTTTTTCAGAGGTGATGATGAGATCGGCAGAGGCGGCAATGGCGAGACCTGCGCCCAGTGCGGGACCGTTAATGGCCACGATGACAGGCTTGGTGCATTCGCGAATCGCATGAAAACATTCGCGGGTGCGACGTGAGTGCGCGGGTAGGTCACCAGGCCCTTTGATGATGGAGGAGCGACCTTTGAGATCCGCACCTGCACAGAAAACCTTGCCTTCGCCCGTGAGCACCACTGCGCGCACCTCAGGGGTTTCGGAAATGAAGTCCATCGCCGCTGTAATCTCATCACTGAGCACGCGCGACAGCGCATTAACGGGTGCGTTATTCATGGTCAGCACGGCGACGTGTCCGATGACCTCGTAGTTGAGTTGCGTAAAGTCTGGCATGGCTTGTTTCCCCGTTGTTTTCGTTGTGTGGTGGTTCTGTGGCTCTATAAATCACCAATCGCAGATAGAATACAGAAAAATACGGGATCTGACTGAGGCAGTGCACTGCGCCGCCGTTTGAATCCGACCAACAATATCGACGGGAGACAACCATGAAACAAATCATCAAAACGACTGCGCACAAAGCAATGACGACGGCTCTGGGGCTGGCTGGGTTGGTCCTGCTGGCGGGTACTACTTCCTTTGCCCAGGCGCAGGGGGCTGCGGGCGATTATCCGAATCGTCCGATCCGGATGATTGTGCCGTTTCCTCCGGGGGGCGCGGCCGACACGACTGCACGCATGATCAGCGAGCCGATGGCTAAGCAACTCGGTCAGACGATCGTGGTCGAGAACAAACCTGGTGGCGGTGCGACGATTGGCGCGGCCTTTGTCGCGACGGCACCTGCCGACGGTTATACGATTTTGTACACCACACCTGGCCCACAAATTACGAATCCGTTTTTAATGAGCAAGCTGAACTACAACCCAGATGACTTGCTGCCCGTGTCGTCGGTGGCGTCGTTTGCGAACGTGTTAGTGGTA
>CAIUZV010000127.1 GCA_903903735.1 uncultured beta proteobacterium
GCTTTCCTCAAGTAATGACCGCGATGTTGGGTCAAGACATTCAAGCTGCGTTCATGGTTCCAGCCATCGCCATGACACAAGTCAAAAGCGGAAAGGTCAAAGCGCTTGGGGTGACAGGCCTTGCTGAAGTGCCCGCGTTACCTGGGCTCACACCTGTCGCCAGCCAAGGCTTTCCTGGCTTTGAGGCGATTTCCTGGAATGCGATG
This sequence comes from uncultured beta proteobacterium, assembly GCA_903903735.1. Taxonomy (GTDB): domain Bacteria; phylum Pseudomonadota; class Gammaproteobacteria; order Burkholderiales; family Burkholderiaceae_B; genus Zwartia. Next base: position 207 of record CAIUZV010000127.1, read on the forward strand.
CTCGCCCCCAGTGGCACACCCACCGACATCATTCATCGTCTGCAAAAAGAATTGTCTTTGATTATCCAAAGCGATGACATCAAGGCAAAGTTTGCCGCGCAATACTTCACGGCCGTCGGCTCTACCCCTCAGGAGCTCACGCGTTTGATGCAGGAAGAAACTGCACGCTGGGACGAAGTCATCGCTCGACTAAAGCTATCACTGGACTAATACGGCCTCGCGCCGATTTAGTTCGCGCCCGCATATCCTTGCTGACGCCAAGCTTCATACACTAACACTGCCACGGCATTCGATAAGTTCAAACTACGTTGCGTGGGCAGCATGGGCAAGCGCAAGCGCTGCTCCGGCGCAAACAATTCCATCTGTTGCGCCGACAAACCTGCGGTTTCACGACCAAACACAAACACATCACCTGGCTGATAGGTGACTTCACCGGCGTGACGCGTCCCCTTTGTGGTGATCGCAAACACACGCTCTGTAGGAGTGCCGATGGCCGCAACAGCCTGCTCCAGACTGTCATGCTGGGCAATCGGCTGCCAATCATGGTAATCCAGGCCGGCGCGCCTGAGCTTAGCGTCGTCGACCGTAAAGCCCAGCGGCTTGACCAAATGCAGACGTGCACCCGTGTTCGCACACAGCCGAATGACATTACCCGTATTAGGCGGGATTTCAGGTTGAACGAGAATCACATGAAACATGGCCGCATTGTGCCAGAGCTAGCATTCCATGTCAGGTGCCAACGCGTGTGGGTGTTTTTGCACCGACGAGTCCGATCACGCCACGCGCTCCCGCTTGAGACAGCGCATGGGCAGCGGCATCAAGCGTACTTCCAGACGTGGTCACGTCGTCCACCAGGCCAATCCAAACCTCTGGGAGTGGCTTGTCACTCGTGTAAAGGCCGCAGACACTTTTTTTGCGCGCGGCGCGATCTAACGACTTTTGACTCTCAGCACTGCGCGTGCGCGCCAGCCAAAGACGTTTCACTGGCAAGCGCGATAGCCGCGAAAGTTCTACTGCGATTTCGCACGCAGGGTTAAAGCCGCGACGTTGTGCGGCGCGCAGATCGGCTGGGATCGGGACCAGTGCCGCCAAGCTTGGCAGGGGTGGTTGGGTTGCACGCATCGCGTACCAAAGCAGGCGTGCGTATAAGCCTGCATGGTTCAGCTGCCCACCCTCCTTGAGCGCGCGCATCAATTGATCACCCGGACGCGCGTAAGCCGTTGCGGCAATCACCGCAAGTCCGCCGCTTGTTCGGTTCAGGCTCTGGTCGCATCGAACAGGTCTTTCGCAACGACTACAAAGGTCGCCTGCCGGGGCGGGCCAGTCGCATAAGGGACACGCACCCCCTAAACAGCGCCGAAACAGCTCTCGAATAGAGTACATTTTGATACCTCCAGCGACCATTGTCCGAGCCGGCTGGTAGCTTGTGTACAAACTATGACTTCGCCATCCACGCCGACGCGCCTACCCATTGACCCGAACCACGTTGCCCTGCAGTTCGCGCGGCGCGGCGATCTAGCGGACGCACAGTTTTTGTATGCAGAGATCGCTCAGCGCATGGATCAGCGACTAAAGTTGATACGTTTGCAGCCTGCTGTCATTCTGGATGCCGGCTGCGGTGGTGGACAACAACTAGGTCTGTTGCATCGTCGCTACCCAAGCGCCCACTACTACGGCCTTGATCACTGTCCCGCGCTGCTCGTGCACGCACAACGTCGCGCACAACAACTATGGCCACGCCGTATGCCGGGCTGGCTGCTCAAGCTGATGGGGCGTACCGCGCCCGCCAGATGGATCCAGGCAGATCTAGCCACCACCAACCTGGCCCCTGAATCGCTCGACCTCGTGTGGTCTAACTTGAGCTTGCACTGGCATCCCGCCCCCCACGACGTCCTCCAGGAATGGGGCAGAGTATTACGCCCGCATGGCTTAGTGTTTTTCTCCTGCTTCGGGCCTGCGACATTAAAAGAGCTTCGCTCTGCGCTGCACGACGCGAGGTTACGCACACGCACACCAGACTTTGTCGATATGCATGACTTTGGGGATTTGTTGGTTGAAAAAGGGTTTTCAGACCCCGTCATGGACCAAGAAGTGTTGACCCTGACTTACGAGACGCCAGAAAAGCTACTTGCGGACGTTAAAGCCCTCGGCGGAAATGCCGCAGTCGGGCGCATCACTGGTTTGGTTGGTAAAGCTTGGCGCGATCGACTCATACAGGCGCTCGAGGCGCAACGTCAGTCAGACGGACGCCTTCACTTAACGATCGAAGTCGCTTATGGACATGCGTGGCGTAGCGCCCTACGCCGCACGCCGACCGGTGAAACTCGCATCAGCGTGAGCGCAATCGGACGCAAATCAACCAAAGAATGACTGATAGGCCTTAACGGCCATATAGGCTGTCAAGCCGAACAGCAGGAAGGCAAAAATACGCTTAAGCGTTTTGACTGGCAGCTTGTGCGCAGCTTTGGCGCCAACGGGTGCCAACAAGATACTGACGGATCCTAGTACCAATAAAGCAGGCCAGTAGATGTAACCAATCATCTCTGGTGGCAAACCCTCTTTACCCCAGCCGGACCAAACATATCCGATTGTGTTGGCCAGTGCGATCGGGAAACCAAGCGCTGCAGACGTTCCAACAGCCTGGTGCAGCGGCACATTGCACCAGAGCATAAACGGCACAGAAATGAAACCGCCGCCCGCACCCACGAGCCCCGAGACGAATCCAATCGTGCCGCCGGCCGCAACCGCCCCACCTTTTCCAGGCATCTGCCGAGCCGATTTAGGTTTTTTATCCAGCAACATTTGTAGCGCTGAATAGCCAACAAAGATCGCAAAGAACAGCGCGAGCCAGCCGGTTTTAAGCGCCGCAAAAATCGCTCCGCCCGATATCAGTCCGCCGACAACAATACCCGGCGTTAAAGCCCATACGAGGTCCCACCGAACAGCGCCTTTGCTGTTATGCGCACGAACGCTGGACACCGACGTAAACAAAATTGACGCCATCGACGTTGCAATGGCAGTGTGCACAATCAGCTCGGGCGAGAGCTTTTGCCAAGTCAGTAGCAAGGTTAAAAACGGAACCAGCAGCATCCCGCCGCCAATTCCCAACAATCCGGCGGCAAAGCCCGTTACACAGCCTAGAATGAGAAGTGCGACAATAAATAGTGGATCCATGGCGCTGGTCTTTGTCTCGACGCTATAAAAGTGGCTCAGTATACTGACAGGATCTCTACTGTGCCGGCCCATTGATTGCACCAACTCCTTCTCCTAACGAATACTAAGCATGAACTCTCTTGATACTGAAGTCTTGCAACACGCCTTGGCATGGCTGCGCGAAGGGCACGCCGTGCACCTCGCGACAGTCGTACAAACATGGGGTTCAGCGCCTCGGCAGGCAGGCGCTATGTTGGCTGTGCGCAAAGATGGCCGGGTCGTAGGCTCAGTGTCTGGGGGATGCATCGAAGATGACCTAATCGCTCGCGCGCAAGCAGGGCAGTTGCCCTCCAAGCCTGAATGGGCACGCTATGGCGTGTCTCAAGAGGAAGCTGCACGGTTTGGTCTGCCGTGTGGCGGCACCTTGCGCCTTGTCATCGAACCCTTGTTGCTCGAAGACTGGATCGATCGCGTGGTTGAGGTGACACAGACACAGCAGCTCATTGGTCGCTGGCTTGATCTGACAACCGGCGTGTCTACTCTCACCAACGCTCGCCCTGGGCAACTCACCGAGGTCAAAGAAGAGGGTTGTCATTTCGTCTATGGTCCGCATTGGCGCCTGTTGATTATTGGCGCAAACCAGACCGCTCAGGCGCTCGCGCAAATCGCGACCATGCTGGAATTTCAAGTGATCGTCTGCGACCCGCGCGAGGAATTTACGGCCGACTGGGATATGCCCGGCGTATCGTTGCAACCTGGCATGCCAGACGATGCCGTACTAGCGATACAAACCGATGCACGCACCGCGATCGTCGCCATCACGCACGATCCCAAACTAGACGACATGGCGCTACTTGAAGCGCTTAAATCCAAAGCATTTTATGTAGGCGCACTCGGCTCGTCCCGCAATCAGGCCAAACGTCGTCAACGCTTATTGGACTTTGACTTGACCGAGGAGGATATTGCTCGGTTGCACGGCCCAGTCGGTCTGCAAATTGGCAGCCGCACTCCTGCGGAGATTGCGATCGCGGTGGGGGCACACTTGGTTCAGGTAAGACGCGCGCTTGAGGATGAACGCGTGGCGGGACTCACGCATCCGCCTAAACAGTCTGGCTAAACTGCCGCTGTGGTCGCACGACCTTAACTGCCGCGCTTGCGTGACTCGATACCCAGCTGTTTAAGCTTGCGATACAGATGCGTGCGCTCTAACCCTGTCTTATCTGACACCCGGGTCATGCTGTGGTTTTCACGCGCGAGGTGGTATTCAAAATAGACTCGTTCAAAAGCATCGCGGGCCTCACGCAGTGGCAACTCAAGCGAAATATCTCCCAACAAACTTGGGTCGGCCGCAGTGGTAACGACCTCTTGCACGGCGGGAGTCGACACTTCAGCGGCCTCTGGGGGGGTCTGCGCGAGAGCCGGAGGAGCGGCGGGCACAAACGCACCACTCGCTGACTTCACAACAGGCAAGCGACCACGCGCCAGACCCGTAGAAATAGTCTTGAGCAAACGCTGCAGCGTAATGGGTTTTTCCAGGAAATCAATGGCACCGATACGCGTGGCCTCGACCGCGGTATCAATGGTCGCGTGACCACTCATCATGATGACCGGCATATCGAGTAAGCCTTGCGAGCCCCACTCTTTGAGCAGCGTCACGCCATCCGTGTCAGGCATCCAGATATCTAATAGCACCAGGTCTGGCCGCATACGCAGTCGAGCAGCGCGCGCCTGCGCCGCGTTCTCGGCAAGCTCGATCGTATGCCCCTCGTCGTAGAGGATTTCGGAAAGCAATTCACGAATTCCGACTTCATCGTCGACAACTAAAATTCTTGCCATATATTTCTTATCACCTGTTGCGCATGTGCATTATCGTCATCTTACGACTTTCCGTCTACCGTGGAGGCGATCTTGGTCAATAAAATTGAAACTCGGGCCCCTCCTTCCTTGCGGTTCGATATATCAATCCGCCCGTGATGCTCCTCCACGATCTTCCGAACAATCGCCAATCCGAGGCCAGTACCTTGTGCTTTAGTGGTGATATAGGGCTCGAAAGCTCGCTGTAAGATTTGTGCGCTAAACCCCGGGCCATTGTCATTGACGGTTAAGCGGATGCCGGACTGTTCCAGGCCTTCGCTAGGCGCAGACTCAACCCGCTGCGTTGTCACCTCAATCACTCCAGACTCTGGCTGATCTACCAACGCGTCACGGGCATTCGCCAGCAAATTATGTACGACCTGACGCAACTGCGTCGGATCGCCAACCACCCAGGGCAAGTCCGGCTCAAGTGACACATTAAGATGCCAGGCGTGGTGCGCATCGCGAACCATCCCCTCCACCGGGTCCCAGCCGTACAAGCCTAAGACCTCGTCGACCAGCGCATTGAAATCCAACGCCACCATGACGACTGCCGGCTTACGCGCGTACTCTTTAAAGTCATCCACCATGTGTTTGAGCGACGTCACTTGATTGACGATCGTATTCGTTGCACGCTCCAAAAGCTGTGCGTCCACGGGCTCGAGCTTATGCGCAAGCTTCATCGCCAGACGCTCGGCCGAAAGTTGGATGGGCGTCAATGGGTTCTTGATCTCGTGCGCAAGCCGACGCGCCACCTCCGCCCACGCCACACTGCGGCTCGCCGAGATGACATCGCTGATGTCATCAAAAACGACCATATAACCGTTATCACTGCCATCGACTCGCAGGTGCGTCCCGCGCGCCAACAAGGTCAATGTGTAGGATTCTGAGGCAACCCTTGCATCCTCAAGGGTAATTTCAAACTGTTCCTGCCAGTGCGAACGCTCTGAGCCTACCGCAGAATGCTCCGCAAACGCCTGTCTGATCCTGCGTGCAAAGTCGAGCATTCCGTCGATTGTCTCGAGTGGTCGCCCGGGTGCCGAACGCAGATCAACCTTAAGGATCATTTGCGCGCCATGGTTGAACGTCGTCAGCCGAAACTGTTCGTCAAACACTAGCACTCCCGCTGAGAGATTGGACAGCACGCTTTCCAGGTAGACGTTTGAACGCTCGAGTTGCGTGCGGTTGGTTTCAACCATCCGACGCGCCTCACCCAACTGTCGCGTCATCGCGTTGAAGGATCGCGTTAACTGCCCAACCTCGTCCTTAGAAGGTGGTTCAGGTAACGGACGAAAATCTCCGACACTCACCGCCTGCGTGCCCGCAGCCAGAGCAAGCAAGGGGCTGACCAGTTTTTTAGATAAATACAAGGCGATTGCAATCGCCGCGAACACCGCTAACAGCAGCGCGAGAGTTAACGTGACTCCGAACAGGTTACGTAAGCTCTGACGCGATAGCGCAAGCTCTTGATAATCACGATTGCCTTTTTGTACTTCGCTAGCATTACGCGCGATGATTTCAGACACCGGCTGCACCAATTGCAACCACCGCGTTTCGCCTGCTACGCCGAGCGCAGCGTCTAAGCGCTCCGGAGCGGCCAACGGAACAATGACGCGCAACTGCAGCCCTGTTTGGGTCAATGCGGCCGCAAGATCATCACTATCGGCAGCAGAATAGCCACGTGATATCCGCAGCTGATTCATCACACTTTGCGGCGGCAAGGTCGGCGTTAACGAACCGAGTTTATCGGTAGAAAAAGCAATGAGTCGCCCCGCCCCACTAAACACTAGCGCATCGATCGCAGTATTCGTCTCGCGCAAGCGTGTGAGAGTCGCCGCAATATCTGAATCTGGCGTATTGTTCAATGCTGGCGCCATCGCACGTGCACGCGATTCGAGTTCTGCGAGCTGCGAGCTCAGGGCCGAACGCGCCAACGCCAAGCCAGACTCAAGCGCAGTGTCAACCCGCACGTTGAACCATGACTCAATCGAGCGTGCCATAAACTGAATGGATACCCCGTAAATCAAGGCGCCGGGCAAGACACCGATCAAGGCGAATGCCAACGCAAATCGCGCTGTGAGGCGCGCGCCAAACTGCCCACGCCTCAATTGCGCGACAAGACGAATCGTCAGCGCAACAACCCAGATGAAAAGTGCCAAGGCGAGCGCGCCGTTTAGCCAGAGCAGTAGGTCTTGGTATTGTGCAACGAGGGAGGCGTTACCGGTGGACCACGCCAGTAATGCGAACAGGCCAAATGCGCTGAACACACCAACCACAAGCGCCATGCGTAGAAGTGTGTTCATTTCCCGGGCTCCGCCCGTCTGATCGAAAAATCAAACGTGGCCCACGGACTCGTCATTGCCCAAGCGCCCCGATTGCGTGCGTCAAGCTGCAAGGGGCGTGCCATCTGGCTGGTATCGAGTCGGATACGTACCTTACCCTCATATTTAACATTGGGCTCAAAGCGATCGACTGGCGCGATAGGCCAGCCGCGCACCTGTTTAATCACTTGTAATGCATCTGCCTGAGTTGCAGCAGGTAAAAACAAATCTCCAGTGGCGACGCGCCATTGCTGCGTCAAGTTGTTATAGATCAAGCGTCGACTAAGCGTAGCCTGCACCAGCACTTTATCAAACCACCACCAGCGCGGAGCGGTGATTTGTACGTCGTAGGTGAAGTAAAGGGGCACGCCATGTTCTGCGACGTCTAGTACGCTGCGGCTCAGGTCGAGCGCGACATCAAGATCCATCGTGAGCTGACCATCCTGCGGCAGCGGCTCTATACGCAAAATGCGGGCCTCGGACGCCCAAGCCACATTCATCCCTACGCAGACCACGCACAAAAGCCATGTCGCCAGTAGGCGCCAGGCAAGCATCGTGTGTGTTGTGCGTAACGTCATCTCATGTAGCGCCTAAGTGCGACGAGTAAACAATGCATAAAAGAATCCGTCGTGGCCGGCTGGATGCTCGGCATCAGGACGGGACGGCAACAACTGTCCAGGCGCTGGCAATCGTTGCGCCTGCACATGCCGCTTAGAGAATGATTCTGCCTGCATTTCGCCCTCTTGGGGAAAAATCGAGCAAGTTGCGAGCAATAATTTGCCACCCGGTGCAACAACGCTCCAGAGCGCATCAAGGATTTCACGCTGTAATTTGGCGGTTTGCTGCACATCGCTTTCGCGCCTCAGCCATCGAATATCTGGGTGACGGCTGACAATGCCGGAGGCGGTGCAGGGCAAGTCCGCCAAGACCGCATCAAAAGGCTTCCCATCCCACCATACATGCGCGCGTGTTGCGCTCTCCGCAACCAACCTGACTTTCGGACTTAGTAGCCTCAGCCGCTCTAGATTTTGCTCTACACGTGCCATACGGGCTGGATCCACATCTAATGCCGTCAAGTCAACATCGGCCAGCTCAAGCAAATGCGCCGTCTTGCCGCCCGGCGCCGCGCAGGCGTCGAGCACTCGCATTCCATCCTTCACCTCAAGCAATGGCGCGGCGAGCTGAGCGCCTGCGTCTTGAACAGACCACCAACCCTGCGCATAGCCAGGCAATGTCGTCACGGGCTGCGGCACATCCAACACGATACCCGCCTCACCGAAGGCTGTCGCACCAATCTGTGCCTCAGCAAACGCGTGCAACACAGCCTCGCGCGAGGTCGTTCGGACATTCACACGTAAGGTCAAGGGCGGATGCGAATTAGCCGCGTCCAACAAGCGCTCCCACTGCTCGGGGTACGCTTTGCGCAACGCATCGACCCACCAGCGGGCGTGATTGAAACGAACCTCTGGCGCATCGGCAGTGTCGGCAAGCACAGCTTGCCGTTCGCGCTGAAAGCGACGCAGCACGGCATTGACCAAACCCTTAAACGAAGCCGTAGAGCGCTGCAGCTGGGTCGCCTGAACCGCTTGATCCACCAAGGTGTGGGCCGTGTAGACAGGGGTCCCTGCCTCGGGCGGGCTCTCGCCAGCCCGTATTGAGGTCTCAAGTAACAGCAAACTCAACCCGACCAAGGCGTTTAAGGTCGCATTGGGTGGCTCGCGTTCAACCAAGGTGTGACGCAGCCCCATGGCCAGGCCCCAGTTACGCATCGCAAAGAAGCTCAGCGCCTGCGCGGAGGGGCGCAGATTCGAGGGCAGCTCCGCGAGCGCCTCGGTGAGGGACTGACCGGACTCGACACCAGCAATTGCATTGGCTGCGGCCAACAAAGAATGAGATAAAGCGGGGGCAACGGTGTTCATAGTTGGATTGTAGGGGCTTTGCGCGCTGCTGCGGGCGTGCCGCACAAGGTAAAATCCCTCTCTCTCTTACGCGGGCATTGGCCCGTCAGGCGGCACATCATGTCATCCCCAACAGTCGGTTTTGTTAGCCTTGGCTGTCCCAAGGCGCTCGTAGATTCTGAACGCATCCTCACACAATTGCGCACCGAGGGCTATCAAATTGTTCCTGACTACGACAACGCGGACGTCGTCGTCGTCAACACGTGTGGGTTTATCGATAGCGCAAAGGCTGAATCTCTTGAGGCAATTGGCGAGGCGATTGCCGAAAATGGTCGCGTGATCGTCACTGGCTGCATGGGTGTCGAAGAGTCCGTGATCCGCGCAGCGCATCCAAGCGTACTCGCCGTTACCGGCCCACAGCAATACGAGCAAGTAGTGCGTGCGGTCCACGCCGCGGCGCCTCCGAGCACCACACACGACCCGTTTACCGACCTCGTTCCCCCACAGGGCATCAAGCTCACGCCTCGCCACTACGCCTACTTGAAAATATCGGAAGGCTGTAACCATCGCTGTAGTTTTTGCATTATTCCCTCCATGCGCGGCGATCTCGTGAGTCGCCCTGTCGGCGATGTACTCGATGAGGCGCAGCGACTCGCACGGGCAGGCGTCAAAGAATTACTCGTCATTTCACAAGACACCAGCGCGTATGGCGTTGACGTCAAATACAGAAGCGGCTTCTGGAATGGCAGGCCAGTTAAAACTCGCATGACCGAGCTCTGTTCGGCGCTATCCGAATTAGACATCTGGGTCCGGCTGCATTACGTCTATCCATACCCTAGCGTCGATGAAGTCATCCCGCTCATGGCGCAAGGCAAGATCCTCCCTTACTTGGACATCCCCTTTCAACACGCCAGTCCGCGCATCCTGAAAGCGATGAAGCGCCCAGCCTTCGAAGACAAAACACTGGCACGCATTCACCGCTGGAGGCAGGAGTGCCCCGATCTTACGTTGCGCTCGACCTTCATTGTTGGCTTCCCAGGCGAAACCGAAAGCGAGTTCCAATATTTGCTCGACTGGATGTCGGAAGCGCAACTCGATCGCGTGGGTTGTTTTCAATACTCCCCCGTCAAAGGTGCGTCGGCGAATGCGTTAGCGGATCCCGTGCCTGACGAGGTCAAACAAGAACGCTGGGATCGGTTTATGGCGCACCAACAAGCCATTTCGACCGAACGACTTGCCGCGCGAGTCGGCAAGGAGATTGAAGTCCTCATCGACGAGGTCGACGAAGACGGCGCCATCGGTCGCTCCAGTGCGGATGCGCCAGAAATCGACGGCTGTGTCTATGTTGACAGCCAGACAGCACTCAAACCTGGCGACAAAGTCCGCGTGCGCGTGACAGACTCGGATGAGTACGATCTTTGGGCCGAGCACCTTTAGCCGCACAATTTCAGCACATGACACTACGCGTAGGATTTGCCGGTACACCTGAATTCTCGCGCCAAGCGCTGCGTGCGATTCTTGACGCCGGTTTTATCGTGCCCCTGGTGCTGACCCAACCCGACCGACCCTCCGGCCGTGGACTTAAGCTCACGCCCAGCGCAGTCAAACAACTTGCCCTAGAAGTCGGGCTACCCATCGCACAACCGCGAAGCTTGCGTCAGGATGGAAAGTATCCAGAAGACGCGACTGTGTCGGGCAACGCACTCAGGGAAGCGGCACTTGATGTGCTTGTGGTTGCGGCCTATGGGTTGATTTTGCCGAGTTGGGCGCTTAAAACGCCTCGCTACGGCTGTTTAAATATTCACGCCAGTATGCTACCTCGCTGGCGCGGTGCCGCCCCGATTCAGCGTGCCATCGAAGCGGGCGACACGCACACTGGTGTAACAATCATGCAGATGGACGAGGGCTTAGACACCGGTGACATGCTGTTAGAAGAGCGTGTCGCCATTACAGACGCAGACACCGCTGCATCCCTCCATGACAAGCTTGCACATCTCGGCGCATCGCTGATTGTCGCGTCGCTCAAACAGCTGGCAAGCGGTAGGCTGGCACCTCGCCCCCAACCGAAGGAGGGCGTAACCTACGCCGCCAAGTTAGACAAGGCCGAAGCGGCACTCGATCTGCATCTAGACGCAGAAACGCTCGCGCGTCGGATCCGCGCCTTTAACCCGGTCCCGGGGGCCACGCTCCGCTTGCCCGGCATTGATGCGCCCGTTAAGGTTTGGCTGGCGCAGGCATTGGCGTCCACTTCCGTGACAAGCATTCAGACACCAAACACGGTTTCAAATGGCTCAGAGCCTGCTCAAGCGCGCGTGCTCTCGGCCTCAGCCCAAGGCATCGACATTGACACCGGCCGCGGCACCCTGCGCTTGCTCGAGCTACAGCGCGCTGGGGGCAACCGCCAAACAGCTGCGGCGTTTATTTCTGGTTGGTCTTGGGCTCGCGCAACTTAAGCACCAAAATTGTCAGCGCCAGCACAAACGTAATCGTGTTTGCAAAGATCAGCGGCATTGAATCGACTAACCATCCATACCAGAGCCAAAGTGCTATCCCGGACGTGAACAGCACGTACATCGCGAGCGAAATAGATTTTGTATCCCGCGTCCGAATCGTTTTGATCGTTTGGGGGAAGAAGGTAGCGGTTGTTAAAAATGCTGCGATGTA
>CAIUZV010000128.1 GCA_903903735.1 uncultured beta proteobacterium
CCATCATGGTCGGCTGCGGATATTCAGCAAGAACTTGATAACAATGCGCAAGGTATTTTGGGCTATGTTGTGCGCTGGATTGATCAAGGCGTGGGTTGCTCGAAGGTCCCTGATATTCATAACGTCGGACTAATGGAGGATCGTGCAACCCTGCGTATCTCGAGCCAGCACATTGCGAACTGGCTGCATCATGGCATTGTCACTGAGGCACAAGTCAACGAAACGCTGCAACGCATGGCAAAAGTCGTCGATGGTCAAAACGCCAGCGATCCACTCTACAAACCGATGGCTCCAAATTTTGAAGCATCGTATGCTTACCGCGCTGCGCGAGACCTTGTACTCAAAGGCCTGGCACAGCCAAGTGGCTACACCGAACCTCTGCTGCATGCTTGGCGCCTAAAAGTCAAAGCACACGCCTAATCCGCCGCCTACCAAAGGAATCTCAATGAATGCTCCCGTCCCGAATCTAGATACTGCGCAAGTGCTCTCGTCAGTGACTAAAGCCTGGGACGAGGATCTCGTCGGCCAACTGAGCGACTACATTGAGATTCCTGCAAAGTCCCCAGCGTTTGATCCAAATTGGGAGAAGGCAGGCTATCTGGACACGGTCCTGCAACGAGCCGCTACATGGGTTCAAGCGCAGAAAGTGCCCGGCCTCACGCTTGAAGTGCTCCGACTGCCCGGCCGCACACCCGTGATGTTTTTTGAGGTGGCAGCTACGCGCTCAACCCACTCAGCTAGCCAAACCATCCTGATGTATGGCCATCTAGACAAGCAACCCGAATTCGACGGCTGGCGTGCAGGCCTTGGGCCTTGGACGCCTCAGTACCTAGATGGCAAACTGTACGGACGAGGCGGTGCCGACGATGGCTATGCGGCCTACGCTGCGATTACGGCCATCCAAGCACTCAAAGAACAGCAAGTTGAGCATCCTCGCATCGTGGGTTTGATCGAAACCTGTGAAGAAAGTGGCTCACCTGACTTATTGCCGTACATTGATGTCTTGAAGCCAAAGATGGGGGATGTGGGCTTAGTCATTTGTCTGGATAGTGGCGCAGGTAACTACGATCAACTTTGGCTCACCACCAGCTTACGCGGGATGGCCGCGGGTGTGCTGAAAGTAGAGATCCTTACCGAAGGCATCCACTCCGGAGACGCCTCAGGCCTCGTTCCCTCTAGCTTTCGCATCATGCGACAAGTGCTAGACCGTCTAGAGGACAGCCAAACAGGTCGACTACTCCCCCAAAGCTTTCATTGCGAAATGCCTGTCGAGCGCAAGCAACAAGCCCAAGCAACCGCCGCAATTCTCGGTGACCAGATTTACAAGCGTTTCCCCTGGGCACACCACGACTGCGGTGGCTCGACTCTCTTTGCTATCCCCACCACACTCGACCCGGTCGAAGCACTCGTGCGACGAACCTGGATGCCAACCCTCAGTGTCACCGGTGCAGAAGGCTTCCCTGCACTGAAGGATGCGGGTAACGTATTACGTCCCTACACCGCCTTCAAGTTAAGTTTGCGACTGCCACCCCTCATCGATGCTGCAGCCGCCGTGGCAGAATTGAAAGCGCTACTTGAGGACAACGCTCCGTATCAGGCGAAGGTCACCTTCCATGCCGAAGGCGCTTCAAGCGGCTGGAACGCGCCGGCGACAGCCCCTTGGTTTGAACAGGCGCTTAACAGCGCCAGCATGGCGCACTTTCAAGCGCCGGTCGGATACATTGGCCAAGGCGGCACTATCCCGCTCATGAACTTGCTCAGCCAGGGATTTCCCAAAGCACAGATGATGGTCTGCGGCGTGTTAGGACCGAAATCTAACGCACATGGTCCCAATGAGTTTTTACATGTGCCTTATGCGAAAAAACTTACTGCTGCCGTCGCGCAAGTCATGGCACAGTTTCCGTCCTAAAATTATTTAAAACTATCATGACAAGCCCAACGACTCTTATTGTCCGTAACGGTCTCATCGTTGACGGTACAGGTGGTAAACCATTTGTAGGTGATATCAAGATTGTGAATGGCCTGATTGCACAAGTCGGTACAGTATCGGGCCCCGCAGACAAAGAAATCGACGCAAAGGGCATGCTGGTCACGCCCGGGTTTGTAGATATCCATACGCACTATGACGGACAAGTCACTTGGAGCAATAAACTCGCCTCCTCGTCTCAGCTAGGCGTTACGACCGTTGTCATGGGCAACTGTGGCGTGGGTTTCGCACCCTGCAAAGAGGAGCATCGTGACATCATGATGCGCCTCATGGAAGGCGTTGAAGATATTCCTGGAATCGTGCTGAGCGAAGGCCTGCCCTGGAACTGGAGCACGTTTCCAGAATATCTTGATGCACTCGAGGTACGGCAATTTGATATCGACGTCGCCGCACAAATCGGCCATGCACCACTGCGTATACACGTCATGGGAGATCGCGGTGCTGCACGCGAGCCCGCGACAGAACAAGACAAAGCAGAAATGGCACGCCTTGCCGCAGAGGCCGTTAAGGCTGGCGCACTCGGCTTCACCACCTCGCGTACGATTTTGCACCGCAGTAGTGATGGGCAGCCAACGCCGAGCCTAGGGGCTGCCGAGAGCGAACTTACGGCTATTGCAAAAGGTCTGGGCAGTATCGGCCTTGGCACCTTACAACTCGTCACTGACTTTGATGATGTCGACGCAGAGTTTGCAATGCTACGTCGCATTGCTGAGGCTTCGGGTCGTCCGCTGTCGCTGACCTTACTTCAGCATGAGCATCTGCCCGATCGCTGGAGGCGCGTGATGGAGCATATGCACAATGCCACAGATGCTGGCTTGAAGATGAAAGCCCAAGTCGGCTCACGTCCTGTGGCGCTCATTTTTAGTTTCTCGCTCTCACTCTGTCCGTTTACGCAATTGCCGTCGTTTGAGGCCTTGAGGCATCTCAGTCCTGAAGATCGACTGAACAAACTCCGCGACCCAGACGTCCGTAAAAAAATCCTCGCAGAGGAACATACCGAGGCCATGTACAAGCGACGTGTCGCAAACTTTGAAAACCTCTACCCGCTTGGCGACCCTCCAGACTACGAGCCAGCACCAGAAGACAGTATTGCTGGACGTGCGCGTCGAGCCGGTCAAGAACCGGCAGCGTTTGCTTACGACTATCTGCTAGGCGACAACGGCACGGCGATGCTGTATCGACCACTCTACAACTACGCTGATCAAAATCATGACGTCTTAAGAGAAATGTTGCTAGACCGCGATACGGTACCCGGATTGAGTGATGGCGGTGCGCATTATGGGTATATCTGCGACACGAGTTTTCCTACCTACCTACTCACGCACTGGGCACGCGATCGCAAACGCGGAGAAAAAATCCCGCTGGAAGATCTCGTCAAGTGGCAAACTCAAGATACCGCAGCAACGGTCGGACTCAATGATCGCGGGCAACTCAAGCCAGGCTACAAAGGCGATATCAACATTATCGATTTTGCAAAGCTCAAGCTACATGCTCCAAAAATTGTCAACGACTTGCCAGCAGGCGGACGTCGTCTTGGGCAAAGTGCAGATGGCTACGTGGCAACGATCGTGTCTGGCGTCGTCACATACCAACATGGCATAGCGACTGGGGCGCTGCCTGGAAAACTTATCCGTGGCGCACAAAAAATACAAAGCGTCGCAGCCTAATTATTCTTAACGGAGACAAACATGGCAATTTATGAACTACGCACCTATACCGTCACAGTCGGCAAGATGAACGATGTCGTCGCACTCTATAAGGCAGAAGGCTGGCCAGCGTTATCCAAGCACCCACAAAAACTGTGCGGCTACTTTACTGGTGACATCGGCGCATTGAATCAACTCGTACATCTCTGGAAATTTGATGACGATGCGGACCGTCGTGCCTTCTGGGCGGGCGTCTACGCAGACCAAGCCTTTATGAACTTTGCAAAACAGTTGCGTCCGATGTTGCAACAGCAGGAAAACAAGCTGCTACTGGCCGCACCGTGGGGACCTAATCCCTAACTACACAAAGCGGGTCTGTACCTGACCAAACGCGCCAAAGTCGGCGATCACATGGTCACCCGGTTTAACTGGGACGGGCACGACACAAGTGCCCGTCATCACGAGCTCACCTGCTTGTAGTTGCATACCCTGATCGAGTAGTTCATTGGCCAGCCAGGTCAGTGCAATGCGTGGATCACCCAACACATTGCTACCTACGCCATTGGCAGTTTTCGACCCGTTCTGCAGCACACTAACCTGATGATGTGCCAAGTCTACGGCACGCCAATCTTCAGTGACCTCACGGCCCAACACCACAAAACACGCGCACGCAAAGTCCGCAATCAACTGCGCCTCACCTGCTCGCGCGAAGTCTATAAAACGAGAGTTTGGGATCTCAATCGCAACATGCAATGCGTGCACACAGTCCATCACTTCGCGCATCGTTAACGGTCCTTTCGTCGACCGTGTCACATCCCGCCCTAGACGAAAAGCGAATTCAGCTTCGGCAACGGCCATGGTATTGCGATCCAGTGAGACGACCTGCGTTTCAAGAAGGCAACGGGACTGCATTAACCGACCAGCAAGTGGGCCACTCACACCAATATGGTTCTGCCCTGCCTGGCTGGTCGCAGCGATCTTCCAGCCTAGCGGAGTCTCACCACACGCATCGAACAAGGCGCGCTGCAATGCATAGCCTTCGGAGCGTGTTTGCGGCTTGCAAGTCGCTTCAAGCGCATCGATGCGTGCGTGATCCCGCCAAGCAGGTAATAGTTGCGCTACGGCTTGTTGAATTTGAGTCGTATTCATAAATTGATCTTAATAATCGATATCAGGCTAAAAGAAAATCATCTTCACGGTAAGTTAACATTCATCGATAGGTACATACAACTTCAGTCTTAGGTGAAAGGTCTCTTCATGAAAAAAATCATGCTTGGTGCGATTTCTCGCAACTACTTCAATCTGCCCATTTGGATCGCCGCGCATCAGGGGTTGTTTGAGCAAGAAGGCTTAGATGTCACCATTGACTTGCATGAACCGATTGATGAAGTATGGCGCCGACTGCAAGATGGGCGCCTAGACATTGCCCTCGGTGTCACTGAACACATCATTCTAGATAGCGAAAGTGGCGGGCATTTGGAAATTATTGGTGGCAACATCAATCGTCTGCCCTTCTCTTTTATCTCTGGCAAAGACATCACAACATTTGAAGCGTTGCGAGGTCGCACTATCGGCGTATCGTCCATTGAGGCAGGTAGCTCATCGCTTGTGATGAAGATCATGTCTGCTCATGGTTTGCATTATCCCCAAGACTACAAGATCGTTGCCTGCGGCCCCATCCTGGCACGCTGGGAAATGCTTCAAGCGGGAAAAATTGATGCGGGTCTTCAGGGTGCACCGCTGAACTATATCGCGGTCGATCAAGGCTACCACTCACTTTGCGAACCACGTGATAGCTTTCCCTGGTTTCAGTTCACCTCACTCAATGTCGACGGTCGCTGGGCTCGCGCAAATCATGCAACAGTAGTCGCCTTCATGCGTGCATTCTTGCGCGCCCATGAGTGGTTCTATGCAAACAAAGAAGGTTGCCAAAGAATTGCTGTAGCAGAAACAGGGATCGCACCTGAATACGCAGATCGCGCTTGGGAAGAGTACACAGAAGCCGAGATATTTCCAAGAAATGCACAAGCAAATCCGGCTTCAATTCAGTCACTCATTGAAATCAGCGCGCTCTTACGCAATGTGCCTAAACGTGCAGGCACACAAGCCCAGTCGTATATCAACGAAACCTATCTGAATGAAGCGCGACAATCGATGTGAAGTCGGTTGCCACGCAGGGTGCTAGGAGACTAGCCACCCTCGATTCGGGGAATAAAAAACACCTCGCCACCTGGACGTATCGCTTGGGTGTAGACGACCTCGTGTATCACGCCATCAATCGCGATTGAGGTTTCTTCCTCGAGGTGTTCACCAAGACCGGGAAACAGTTCGTCCATTGCGCGAATGACACCGCGTACAGTTCGCGCTTGGATCTCGAACTCCCTCACGCCATTCGTGTACCGCCTGCTGAAGCCGCCGGTCAACATGACCCGGACGACTTGCGGCAAAGCAGTATTAACCGCGCCCTGCATCAATCGCAGCAAGCACGCGTGGAGGTGACATCGG
>CAIUZV010000129.1 GCA_903903735.1 uncultured beta proteobacterium
AAGTGAGCTTTGGGCCTTGCGTTGACCGATGTGTTAGCCCGCATGTGTGGCTTGCTCGGAATGAATAACAGTTGCGTACTCACCGTGAAGATTTGCCAAAGACATGGCATGTACTTCCTTGGCCGTACGCATGACGCCATCAAAGTCGATCTTCGAGAACGTGAACGTAGCGTCCGATACGACATAGGTCTTAAAGCCTAGATTGCCGGCGGTGCGTGCAGTCGCTTCCACAGAATTGTTTGTGCTGACGCCAACGATCACGACCGCCGACTCACCGCGGGCATGCAGCCAAGGTTCCAATCCCGTGTTGATGAATGCATCAGGGACATTCTTCTCAACAACATGCTCCGTCGGTAACGGTTCCAGCGCGGGCTGGAACTCCACGCCAGGTTGGCCGGGCCAGAACGGCGAGCCAGGCACCCGCGATACATGACGGACATGAACGATGGGCGCGTGACGTGCCCTCCAGTCTTTAAGGAGCTTCGCGATCACCGCTTCGGCTCCAAGATTGTTGCGAACAGATGCTTCGGGCCACGTCATACCGACTTGCATGTCGATGATCAGGAGTGCGGTCATGATCTGTTCAAGGCATCAACGTTCACCTCGCTTGCCAGCTGCCAGCCTTCAGTCCCAAAGTCGAGTAGCTCTCCCTGCGATTCATGCTGAATCATGACCACGGGAGCGCCTGCAACTCTGAATTTGCGAGCTACGGAATTGATGCGCTCAATGACACGGTCGGACTCGAAGGCTTTGAATTCGCCCGAGCAGAGGGCTTGCTGGACGTCGATGACGAGGAGCGCAGTTTGTTGATCCAAAAGTTAGACTCCATTTATTGCGGATGAACTTGAATGTCGGTTTTCACGGAGTTGGCGATGAAGCACTCCTCATGAGCTACGTGGTGCATTTCTTCGATATCCGCGGCACTTGGAATTTTGGGGCCGGAGAAGATGACTTTTGGCTGAAGGGTGACGGACGAAACCCAGTATTTCTTTCGTTCATTGGGCTTCATGATGCCAACTGCACTGTCGTGGTACGTGTCAACAATGAAACCCTTTTTTGCGGCCACTGACAGGAACCAGAGCATGTGGCAGCTCGAAATAGATGAGACCAGCGACTCCTCCGGATCTACTGCGTTGGGCTCCGAATATGGAACCGGAACGACCAGCGGTGATGAAGAGCCTGCGATTGAAATTCCGCCATCGAACCGCAGCGTGTGCTTACGGCTGTATCTGTCATCGCTGAATATTTGATCGCCGCGCTCCCAAATGGTTTCGGCTGTGTAGGTGTGGGCCATGTTTTCTCCTTGTGCGACGCGTCGGTTCTCCATCGCCTGTCTTCAACAATCCACGCGTTTGCAGGAACAGCTGAACTAGGAACCTAGCCAAAAAACTATAGCCCGAAAATTAAGAATAAATACATCAAAAGGGTTCGTTTTTTGTGAGTGGGCATGACGGCCTCAATCACCAGCCCCTCTTGACCGTATCTCAATAGCGATACACAATCGCCATATCGGAGGAACTGATCATGGCCCATTCCACAATGCTGCACGTCCGCGTAGACGAAGAAATCAAGGCTCAAGCCAGTGAGGCGCTGGCTTCCATGGGCTTGTCCGTGTCAGATGCCGTGCGCATTTTGCTCAAGCGTGTGGTCAACGACCAGGCCTTTCCGCTGGAGCTGAAGGTGCCCAACGCACAGACCCGCGCAGCGATGGAAGAAGCCCGTGCAATCAACAAGGCGCGCACTGCCCGATTCAACGCTGCTGACGCCCTGATCAATGACCTCGAAGAAGCCCGCAAGCAGTAAACGGGCAACGCCGCCCAAGGCGTGCGACTACACCAAGACCTTTTTCAAAGACTGGGAACGCCTCTCGCGCTCTGGCCGCTACGACCTGAAGCGGCTGAAGGAAGCGATGCTGTTGCTCATCGCCCACGATGCCCCACTGGGGCCCGAATGGCTTGATCACCCGCTCAAAGGTGACTGGGCCGACCACCGCGAGTGCCATATTGGGGGCGACTTCCTGCTGATCTAACGTCTGGAGGGCAACACCATCATCTTCACGCGCGCAGGCACGCACTCAGAATTGTTTGAGGAATAAGACTTGGGCATTGCAACGCTGCGGCTAATGCATCAGGCTATTTCAATTTCCAAAAAGACTGCTTCGAACAGTGCCGCCTTTTGACTTAGGTACTGTTTTTTTTAGCTGATTGAGTTGGGCTTTGGTCAGAGCCCCATCATCGGCCAGCATGCTTGCCTTGGCCGCTTCCAGCGTTTTCTGCAAATATGGCAAGTGGGTATCGGCATCCTTCTCGGTAGCCTTTGCTGTCTTTTCAATGTTCAATTTATTCATGTCGAACCGCTTTCTGAATGTCGCGGGGATGGAATGGTAAATGGGTTCTGACCCCAATTAACTATGCCGGTGCTGGTGGTGCGCATCCGGCACATGCGGGTGCACATGGCGTTGCGGTGCGTGTTGGTGCCAGTGGCTGTGCGGGCCGGTGGGCATGTCG
>CAIUZV010000130.1 GCA_903903735.1 uncultured beta proteobacterium
CTGTTGGTTTTGAACGTCCCGCTCATCAGCCTATGGGTGAGTTTGCTACGGGTACCTAACCATATTTTTCTACCAATCATCTTGATGGTCGCTACGATTGGCTGCTACAGCGTTCGCAATAGTATGGTTGATGTGTATATGCTGCTGTTGGTGGCTTTTGTCGGCTACGGCTTGACTAAGTTGAACTTCCAACTTGCGCCAATGGTCGTAGGGGTAGTTCTAGGACCGCTTATTGAGAAGCACCTACGCGAAGGTCTCTTTATGAGTCTTGGTGATGTGTCTGTTTTTTACACAAGCCCCCTGGCCATCGGAATTTGGGCGCTTGTGATTCTGGCCTTACTGCTCGGGCCTATCCAGTACCTGCTTGCAAAGGTCTTCGGAATGAAGATCAAGAAAATCATTCCTGAAAGTTCTGAATAGCGCGAGCTGATCAGGCGCCGCCCGTAGACGCCACCCTTACCCAGCCGGGATCAAGCCCAATCGCGCCTGAACGCGCGAGGTCGGCAATCTGGTCTGGCGAATAACCAGACTCCGCCAAGATCTCAGCGGTATGCTGACCTAGTCGCGGTGGGGGCAAACGGATTGCGCCTGGCGACTCACTGAACTTAATCGGCAGTCCCGCCATCGACATCATGCCTAAACCGTCAAGATTCATCTCTTGAACCATATCGCGCGCATGAACCTGTGGTTGTTGCACCACTTTGTCAATCGTGTTGACCGGTGAGCATGGCACTTCGTTTTCTATCAGTCGCTTTTCCCAGTAGGCGAGCGGCTGCGTAATAATAATTGCACCGATCAACTTGATCATCAGGCCGCGGTTATCGGAACGCATTTGAGGGTTGATGAAACGAGGATCGTCTAGCCACTCAAGCTTGTCCAACGCTGTGCAAAGTCCTTTCCACATACGCTGATTGAAGGCGGAGATCACAATCCACTGATCACTCGCCTGATAGGCGCGGTAAGTTGGGCTTGTCAACGCGCCGCTACCACTTGGACCAGGCACCTCTCCACTCGAAAAATAGCGCGTAAAAAATTGTGCGAGCATTGCCATATGGCCTTCAAGCAGTGACGTATCGACACGCTGTCCACGACCGGTGCGATGACGCGTCTCAAGCGCCATCATCACCCCGATCGCACCAAACATGCCAGCACCGACATCTGCAACAGACATCCCCATTTTTGCTGGGCTGCCTTCGGGGTCACCGGTGATACTCATCGAGCCAGCATACGCCTGCATAAACAAGTCATTTGCGGGTTCTTTGCTCAATGGACCTGTCGCTCCAAAGCCGCTTATGGCGCAGTACACCAAACGGGGATTCACTTTAGACAACGATTCGTAATCCAGCCCCAGTCGTTCTAATGCACCAACGCGATAGTTATGCACAAGCACATCCGCTTGCTCGATGAGTTCGCGTGCAATCTTCACGCCTTCGGGCGTCTTCAAATCGATGGCCATCCCGCGCTTATTCCGATTAGCCGCGGCATAGTAATAGCTCAATGAGTCATGAAAGAATGGCGACCACGCACGGCTATCGTCGCCAACCTCTGTCCGCTCGATTTTGATGACATCTGCGCCATAGTCCCCCAGCAGCATGCCGCAGAAGGGTCCCGCCATAGCCACACTGATCTCTACAACTTTAATTCCTGCAAGCGGTGCTGTCATCTTTACCTCACTTATAACTCATTCTTGTAGCGCTCAAGCATTTCTGCATCGGTTTCAAGCGGCCCAGACATGTTCGTCTGTTCGCCAATCATCTGTCCCATCGTCGGTAGACATCCTCGATCAATTTTCTTGGAGGCATCCCACAACTGCGAGCGCATAAACGCCTTCGCACAATGAAGATACGCTTGGGTGACCTCAACCTGAATCACCAACTTAGGCGGCTTTAAATCAGACGTGCAAAGGCGTAAAAGATCGCCAGCAGTCGTCAAGTGTGCATTGCCATTCACGCGCAGCGTTTCGTCGACGCCAGGAATCATGAACAACATCCCGATTCGTCCCGTATGGATGATATTTTCTAGGGTATCTAGCCGATTATTTCCTGGCGAATCTGGTATGAGCACCTGGCCCGCTTCAGTGACCTTCACAAAACCGGGGGGGCCACCTCGTGGGGATGCATCCAATGCGTGATCTGCCCCCTGGCTACCCAACACGACAAAAGGCGACAGCGAAATGAACTGACGGCAGTGCACATCCAATGCAGGTAGCTGCTTTTTTACCGCACGCTCCTTGGGCGAAGCGTATAAGGTGCGCAGTTGTTCGATCGAATGAATAAACATGGCGCTTAGTTCATCGACACCACAATCTTGCCAAAGTGCTGGTTGCCACGCATTCTCGCGAAGGCATCTGCGATCTTGTCAAAGCTATAGGTGCTGTCAATTGGCAAGGCTAGCTTACCCGACTCAATATGCGGCCAGAGATCTCCCATTGCGCGCGATGCAATGTCACGCACCTCCTCAATGCTTCGCGTCCGGAACGTGACGCCGGTGTACTTAATACGCTTGGCTGCATGTAGATCAAAATCAAACTCGGCGAATCTCCCAGCAAGTCGTCCGACGTTCACAATGCGACCTAAGACGGCACAAGCTTCTAAATTTGGCGTCCCGAACTTTCCTGACAATTGATCAACAATCAGATTCACACCTTTTCCGCCATTCGCCTCTGTTGCGAGGGCGGGCCATGTTGGGTCGCTGTTATCAATTGCGAAATCAGCTCCGTATTTTTTTAACTGGGCCAGTCGACCAGGGTTAGACGATGTGCCAATAACGGTTTTCGCCCCCATGACCTTAGCGATTTGCATCGCCATCAGGCCTACGCCCGAGGATGCGCCTTGTATTAAGACTGTCTCACCGGCACGCATTTCACCAGCCGTGATGAGTGCGTTGTGCATCGTGAGAATTGAAATAGGCAGGGTAGTTGCTTGCTCATAGGTCATGGAAGCCGTAGGGATAGGCATCACACGCCCCCAGTCCGTCACAACATACTCCGCATAACCTCGCGTACCTGAACACATCACGCGATCACCAGGTTTGATGCCTCGCACGCGTGCGCCAACCTCTACGACTTCGCCTGCCCACTCCATCCCAGGAATCGTTCCAGGCCCCCCGACGCTGCCGTGCTGCCCACCCGACAGCACGCCAAGGTCGGCACGATTCAGCGCATAAGCGTGGGCCCGCACGAGCACCTGATCCTCATTGGGCTTAGGCATAGGGGCTTGCCCAATCTCAAATCCTGTCTCGGTCAATACAACTGCTTTCATCACATTTCCTTTTTTTAAAATAAGGTATCGCCGCAATAGACAATCGTCACCAACGTCACTTTGCGCGCTATCGTGTTGCGGAGGTCAATCCACCATCAACAACGAGAGTTTGTCCGTTGATGTATCGGGCTTCGTCGCTCGCAAGAAAAACAACGGCATGCGCAACATCCCAAGATTCACCCATATATCCTGCTGGCACTTGTTTGTGACGATGCGCGACAAATCCCTCGTAGTCACCCTTGGCATATTTGTCAGCGAGGCGTTTAACTAAGGGGGTAAACATTAAGCCAGGCGCAACACAATTTAAACGGATGCCGCGGTCAGCGTAGATCACACCGGTCGTCTGCATGAGTTGCTGGAGAGCGCCCTTGCCAGCTGAGTAGCCAACCTGTGGCTTGCCGATATAACGCAGCCCCGCAACGGAAGAAATACTCACCACAGAACCATTGCCTTGGGCTTCCATGATGGGCAATACATATTTACAAGCAAGAAACGCGCCTTTGACATTTACATCGAGCTGTTCATCAAACACAGCCTCAGACATCGTCACGGGATCGCCCGGCTCCGACCGACCGACGTTATTGACCAAGATATCGATACGACCATATTTGGCCATACAGGCATCGACGAGTTTTTTAACGTCCTCTGCCTTTGTGGCATCGGCGACCATCACGCCAGCCGAACCGCCTTCTTGCTCAATGATTTTTTGGGTTTGCTCGGCCGCCTCTAAATTGAGGTCTGAGCCAAACACCTTCGCGCCCTGGCGCGCAAGCGCTACCGCAATCGCCTTGCCGTTTCCCCATCCTTCACCGAGCGTGCCACAACCCGTGACTAATGCAACCTTGCCGTCTAGTCTGAACACAATGCCCCCAAGTGATTGTTTTTATATTGAGCATCATATTACCCGCCCGAGACCAAGCGGGCAAAAGCCTTTTGAACGGCGGGCTCGGCAGCATAAAAAACCGTCGCGCTCACGCCGCTACGCACAACCAGGCGGGGT
Source organism: uncultured beta proteobacterium (assembly GCA_903903735.1). GTDB lineage: Bacteria > Pseudomonadota > Gammaproteobacteria > Burkholderiales > Burkholderiaceae_B > Zwartia. Next base: position 4,261 of record CAIUZV010000130.1, read on the forward strand.
GCGATCAACCACGTTAAGTGAGGAACATAAATAAATTTAGCTTGCCTGATCTGATCAACCGCGATGCGTTTATTCCAGATCCATGTCTGCTCGATCACCCCATCGCGAATCGATGTCCGACTTTTGAGCATCCAGAAATAAACCAGCCCGGTCACCAGCGCTGCACACCCCCAAACGAAGGCAGCGGTATTCGTGAGCTCGGACCATTGCATCTCCTGCAGCGCAGGCATTCCCGAGAAGACAATCGCGGCGACAAATAATGTCGCCACGATTTTGATCAGCATGGGAAAGGCAGGCCCCTCGACGGCAACGTCGTCAACGATTCCGCCGACGGTGACTGATCCCTCACTCATTTTGCTTGAGGGGTGTTTTTCATCAAGTCACGCATCAGGTTGTTGACTGTGTCCTGATCATTCTGATCGTCTGATTGCTGCAAGTCGTTGGGAGGTACTTCGATTCTAATCGTCTTTAAATCTACCTCTATTGGCTTATCCAAAAAGACCGTCACCGTTTGGGGGAAGAAAATCACAATGACCACCAGCGTCAATTGCAACAACACCCAAGGGATCGAGCCCAGATAAATATCCTTGGATAAAACCTTTGCCGGTAGAGAGCCAGACTTAAACAGATTGTCAGCCGTACTCCGCAAATAGAACAGCGCGAAACCGAACGGAGGATGCATGAAGCTAGTTTGCATATTGACGCACAACAGCACGCCAAACCAAATCATGTCGATACCAAGCTTGTTCGCGACCGGCGCAAGCATGGGCAGAATGATGAAGGCGATCTCGAAAAAATCTAAAAAGAATGCCAAAAAGAAGACGAAAATATTGACGACAATCAAAAAGCCTGTCTGCCCACCCGGCAAACCAGTCAACAGATGTTCGATCCAGATGGCACCGTCTACACCCTGAAACACTAAAGAGAACACCCGCGAGCCGATCAAGATAAAAACGACCATGGCGGTGATGCGCATCGTTCCCGTCATCCCGTCACGCACGACTTCCCACGACAGGCGACGATGGAACGCCGCCAGCAAAATTGCCCCGACCGCACCCATTGCACCCGCCTCAGTCGGAGTCGCAATCGCTGTCGTCATAAAGGGTAAGCCACCCATGCTGCCGAGTACGGCAAAAATCAGCAGTGCCGATGGAATGATCCCGCGCAGACACTTACGCCATAACGTCCAGCCATGCAAGGTGCGCGCCTCTGGGGGCAAGCCTGGCACGTGGTTAGGGCGCAATCGGGAAAGCGCGAAGGTGTAAAGAAGAAAAATGAGTATCTGTAGGATAGAGGGGCCCCAAGCGCCCTTATACATATCTCCCACAGAGCGGCCTAATTGGTCTGCCATCACGACAAGCACCAAGGAGGGCGGCACAAGCTGCGTAATAGTTCCAGAAGCAGCCAATACACCCGTGGCGTAGCGCATGTTATAGCCATAGCGCATCATCACCGGCAGCGAGATCATCGCCATCGCGATCACCTGTCCGGCGACAGTGCCCGTGACCGCACCTAAAATAAACCCTACGAGAATCACAGAGTAGCCAACACCGCCGCGAATGGGGCCAAACAATTGCCCCATTGAATCGAGCATGTCTTCGGCGAGTCCGCACTTTTCAAGTACCGCACCCATTAAGGTAAAAAATGGGATGGCTAGCAACAGATCGTTAGACAAAATACTGAAAATGTTCAGCGGCAAGTTGTACATAAAGGCGGCGGGAAACCATCCCATCTGGATGGCGATAAAGCCACTGAGCAACCCTAGCGCAGACAACGAGAACGCGACCGGGAATCCAATCAGCATGATTAGAATCAACCCCATGAACATCACGGGTGCGAAATTTTCCATGCTCATTGGAGCGGCCTCTCGTAGGTCAGATCCATCTGATGGGCGCCCATCAACCAGCCGATGCGCTTGATCAATTCAGCAACGCCTTGTAATGCCATCAACGCAAAGCCCAACGGCAACAGCATCATGACAGGCCAGCGAATGAGACCTCCGGCATTGCCGGAGATTTCACCTGAAACGTACATCCCCACAAACAATGGCCAAGAAAGGTACGCAAACAAGATCATCGCAGGCATCAGAAAGAACGTGAGCCCAAATAAGTCGATCCAAACGCGGCTCTTACTTTTCAACGTCCCGTAAATCACATCGACTCGGACATGCTCATTGACGCGTAAGACCTGCGCAGCACCGAGCATCACACAGGCAGCGAATAAATACCATTGAATTTCCAGCCACCCATTTGAGCTGTAAGAAAACGTGTAGCGCATCAGCGCATTGCCTGCGCTGATCAAGCTACAAAGCAAGACCGCCCATTTTGCAAATACCGCAAAAAAATCGCTCACCCGATCGATCAGGCGCGCCAAAACCAGTAACTGAGTCATTCTCATACCTCCCGAGCGTTGAGCTGCGCCATCACGACAAGGCGCGAGCTGAAAGCTAACGTCAGATCATAACGAAATGTGTGAGATGAAACCCTACTTTCGATTGGGTTTTAGAGACCAACCGCCCCGTGGTTTACCCTTAGAGGCGGAGCTGATCCTTGGCTATCGCGCATCCGAAAGCCAACGCTCAGTCAGGCGCACGAAGTAACTCGCACCCACCGGAATAATTGAGTCGTTGAAATCATAGGAAGTGTTGTGCACGACACAGGCACCCTCTCCATGCCCGTCCAAACGATGCTTGCCTTCGCCATTACCGATAAAGGCATAACAACCAGGCTTGACCAACAGCATGTGCGCAAAATCTTCGCCTGCCATCACCCCGGGATACTGATCGTTCACCATGTCTGGTCCTACGATGTCGCGCATAATCTGCGCGGCAAAATCCGCCTCTTTCGCATGATTGACGACGGGCGGTGATGCGCGTCGGAAAAAAATATCTGCTTCACATTCATGGGCTAGTGCCGTCTGCGTGGCGAGCGTACGTAGTCGCTCTTCCAAACGATCTAACGCCGACACAGAGAACGTGCGGATCGTTCCACCCACAGAGGCGGAATTTGGGATCACGTTGGGGGCCGAAGAGCCTTCAAGTTGCGTGACGGCCAGCAGCGCGCGCTCAGTGCCAGGGATTACCTTTGCGACAAGACCCTGCAACGCTGTGGCCAACGACAAGACAGGAGTGATCGGATCGGTCCCGGTATGCGGCAGCGATGCGTGCGTGCCCTGCCCCTTGATGGTGACTTTAAACGTGCTGCTCGAGGCCATAAGTGGGCCGCGGTTCAAGGCAAAGCCGCCTACCGAGCCGATCGACCAATTATGTAAACCGAAAATAGCCTCGCAAGGAAACCGCTCAAACAAACCATCATCGATCATTTTCTTGGCGCCGGCCTTGCCCATCTCCTCCGCTGGCTGAAAAACAAAATGCACCGTGCCGTCAAAGTTACGCGTTTGCGACAGATGCCAAGCCGCAGCGAGAAGCATGGTGGTGTGCCCATCATGACCACAGGCGTGCATCTTGCCGTCATTCGTCGATCGGTGTTCAAACTGATTCAACTCTTGCAGCGGCAGGGCATCCATATCCGCGCGCAAACCAATCGTGCGCTGACTGCTCCCGGCCTTCAGCACACCCACAACGCCCGTGCCGGCAATGCCGCGGTGTACCTCGATACCCCATTCTTTTAATAGACCGGCCACAATCTCAGAGGTACGGTGCTCGTCAAAGCCCAGTTCTGGATGCGCGTGAATATCACGGCGAATATTGATAAAGCGACTGTAGTCTGCAAACGCGTCATTGACTTTCATATTGTGGCGACCATTAGATACGTTAATTAAAAATTAGATAATGAATAAAGCGTGTTTACGATTCAGCGGATTTTTTGTGTGCAGCAAGCGCCATCAAACGCCGATCACGCCACAGCCGTCGCGCCAACAGTTGTTCTTTGGGCAGCAGTGTCCGACGTTGGGCTTCAAGTTTTTGGATGACCTCTTCGGACCAGTGGTCTGTCGAAGTTTGCTCGAGCGACATCGCCTGATACATCTCATCAAATCGATGTGCATAGTCAGCCAATCCCTCTGGCGCGTTGAGATCGATCGTCTCAAACGGCCCCATAAACGACCAGCGTAAGCCCAAGCCTTCTTTGATCGTGACATCTAATCCTTCTGCGTCAACATAGCCGTTTTCTACCAGTCGGAACGCCTCGCGCAACAGCGCACCTTGCAAACGATTTAGGACAAACCCCTTGAGTTCTTTCAGGATTTTTACAGGCTTTTGACCGACACCTTCCATCACATCCCAGGCGCGTTGCACCACTGCGGCATCCGTCCAGGGCGCACCGCATATTTCAACGACGGGCACAAGGTATGGCGGGTTAACCGGATGGGCAATCAAGCACCGTGCGCGCCCCGCTAGCTCTTTCGTAAAGGCAGAGGCGGGAATGCTAGACGTGGAGCTTGCCAAAACAGCCGTCGGCGCGGCAAGTGCATCCATCTTTGCGAAGATTTCCTTTTTCATGTCGAGCCGCTCCGGCAGACTCTCTTGAACGTATTGCGCGTCAGCCAACGCCTCTTCTAACGTCGTCACGCTCTTGATGCGCGCGGTCAGACCTGCCGGATCCGTAATAAGCCCAACAGCATGTAAGTCCGCTACTTGCTTTGCGATCAACGTCTGCGCATGCGTAACCGCCGCCGGGTCACCGTCCCACATGTTGACTTGATGCCCACCACGCGCAAAAACGATCGCCCACGCTTGACCCACCAAGCCCGAACCTACGATTGCAATATTCATATCCATTCCTTGCTGAAGTCACTCGCGCATTGCGCTGCAACATTAAAGCGTGCCGAGTTAGAACAGCTTAACAAGTTACCTGATCGAGCACCAGCACATGCCCCGCATCTAACGGATGCGGGAGCACCGCCATCTCCAGACCAAAGGTCTTCTTGAGTGCCTGGGGCGTTAAGGCGAACTTCGGTGCA
>CAIUZV010000131.1 GCA_903903735.1 uncultured beta proteobacterium
ATCAAATCACCTGGCTGTAAGTTACACCCATTAACGGTGTGATGCGTGATCAACTGAGATAAGGTCCAGTATGCATGGGATAGATTGCTATGCGCCAACAACGCGGGGGGATGCTTGGCAGCGCGTGATTGCTCTGTCGAAAGCAATGCGCGAAGACGAATGTCATACGCCCCGCCTTGGCTGGTTGCCTCGTTCATTAAATAAGGCATTGGCTGAGGGTCTGTCGCAGGGCGACTAAAGGGCAACCTATAGGGCTCGAGCGCCTCGCGCGTGACAATCCATGGCGAGATCGTCGTGGCAAAACTTTTGGCTAAGAAGGGACCAAGTGGCGCAACTTCCCAGGCTTGAATATCACGCGCCGACCAATCATTGAGAATACAAAGGCCGAAAATATGCTCCTCGGCCTGATCAATCGAAATGCGGGCACCTTGCGCGTTACCAGGGCCCACAAACATTCCCATTTCGAGTTCAAAATCTAGCCGCTTACTCGGACCGAAACTTGGTGCTTCTTCCGCACGCACAGGGCGAGACTGTCCAATTGGACGAACAACTTCATGACCTGACATCACCACACTCGATGCACGACCGTGGTAGCCGATAGGCAGCCATTTAAAATTAGGCAGCAACGGCGCATCGGGGCGTGAAATCTTGCCTCCGGCAGTGGCGTGATAAATCGAGATATAGAAATCTGTGTAGTCGCGTATGTGTGCAGGCAGGCTGTATTCGGCCTGAGCTTGGGGTATCAACACGCGCGTTATTTCAGCTTGCAAGCTGCTACCAACGCGTACGGCACGCGACAAGGCTAACCTCAGCTCCGTCCAGTGCGCATTGCCAAGCGCCATCAACGCATTGAGCGTGGACCCCGTGCATGTTCTGAGTGCCTCAGCGGCCAAACCAGAGAACGGTTTGATTGCAGCCAGCTGGGCCAAGTCAATAATCTGATCGCCTAATGCTGCGCCTGGTCGATAGGGTTCGGCACGGCCGGCTCGACGAAACACAGCGAAGGGTAAATGCTGGACCGGAAACCCAATGGCTGGATCGTTGGCACTCTCGAGCCAACTCGTTAGGCTAGGATCGTGCGTTTCATTCAGCATATTTATCTTGTGTTTTTGTATCAAAGTCGCTCGCATCGTGACGCTCGCGCAACTGCTCTGAAGGATCCCCCGTCATGCGGTTGACCATGCGTCCACGCTTGACTGCAGGACGTTTGTAAATATTGTCTGCCCAGCGCTGGACATGTTTATAGTCTTGCACGCTCAAAAACTCTGCCGCACTATACAGCCAGCCCTTCACTAACCCACCGTACCAAGGAAACACAGCAATATCAGCGATGGTGTACTGGTCGCCGGCAAGATATTCATTCGTCGCCAAACGACGCTCGAGTACATCTAGCTGCCGCTTGGTCTCCATCGCAAAACGATCGATCGCGTATTCGAACTTTGCGGGTGCATACGCATAAAAGTGACCGAAGCCACCGCCTAAATAGGGAGCGCTACCCATCTGCCAAAACAGCCAGTTTAGGGTCTCGGTACGTCCCGCAAGATCGGAGGGCAGAAACGCTTGAAATTTTTCTGCGAGATAAAGCAAGATGGCGCCAGATTCAAATACGTGTAGCGGCTGAGCGCCACTGCGATCAAGCAGGGCGGGGATCTTGGAGTTGGGGTTGATCTCGACAAAGCCTGAGCCAAACTGATCGCCCTTTCGAATATTAATTAGCCAAGCATCGTATTCCGCGCCCGTATGACCAAGCGCGAGTAACTCTTCTAGCAAGATCGTGACCTTGACACCGTTCGGTGTCCCCAGCGAATAAAGTTGTAAGGGGTGCTTGCCTACTGGCAATATTTTTTCATGGGTGGGGCCGGCAATCGGGCGGTTAATGCTTGCGAAAGCACCGCCGCTGGGTTGATCCCATGCCCAGACCTTTGGGGGTGTGTATTCTGTAGAGTTCGCCATATTGATTTTGCGCTCCTTAGGTTTTATTGAATGATACGTGACTTAGAGTGCCTATATGCACTCGATCCTCCAGCTGTCTAGCCCCCCTACCCTTGAAGTAAAGTTGATACCCACGCGTATTGAATACAATAAGCGGACGATCTTGATATAACTGGGCTGCCTGACCAGACTTTTCGCTATTTTTGTGGGCAGTATTGGCCTAAGGAAAGCAAATACAGCCTTACCCTGCTTGAGGCTTTTGCGCAGTTTTTCAACGGACTCGCCTACGATTCGCACATGAACAGTTTCCTAGATCCCGCGATTCTTTTTTTTATTTTTGGCGTCTTTGCTGGCACCATCAAGTCCAACCTTGAAATCCCTCAGCCTATTGCTAGGTTTCTTTCGCTATACCTATTGATGGCGCTGGGTCTCAAAGGTGGCTTCGCACTGCATCACTCAGGCTTCACACTCGAAATTGCCCTAGCGCTCGGGTCAGCTATTTTTTTAGCAATCATCATCCCTTTAATCGGCTATGTTGTTTTGAGAACCCAGCTCAACAACTACGATTCAGCTGCTATCGCGGCAACCTATGGCTCTGTCAGCGCAGTAACATTTATTACCGCTACCCAAGCGCTTGATCACTACGGCATTCCTGTCGGAGGCCATATGGCTGCTGCAATGGCCCTGATGGAGTCCCCGGCAATCATCTTGGCGATACTGCTAGCCAATAAGGCACGGGCCACCTCCACGCGCTCGAGTCAGCCGATCAGACTATCCAAAATTCTGCACGAATCATTTACAGATGGCGCCCAATTACTTTTACTGGGCGCAATGGTTGTTGGCTTGATAAGTGGCGATGATGGTCAAAAAATCATGGCCCCGTTTTCAATCGATCTCTTTAAAGGAATGCTCGCATTTTTCTTACTTGACATGGGACTGATGGCCGCTAGGAGCTTTGGTGGCTTAAAAGATAAGCCTCGCATTACGATCGTCTATGCACTTGTGGCGCCCTTGCTTCACGCGCTGATCGCGCTAGGACTAAGCAAAGCCCTGGGCTTGCCAATTGGCGATACTATCTTGTTAATGGTGCTCGCAGCGAGCGCATCCTATATTGCTGTGCCTGCAGTGTTACGGCACGCGCTACCGGAGGTCAATCCAGGCTTATACATGGGGATGTCGCTAGGGATAACCTTTCCGTTCAATATTATTGTCGGCATTCCGCTCTACGCGTATATCGCTAAACTCACCTACTAACTATCGCAAGCCTACCCACCTACGCTCTATCGAGACCATGACCCATGCGAATCGCTTGCTTGCACACAGCCGACAGTAACGTCTCTGTCTTTAACGAAGCGGCAAACAGCCTAAGTGGTGATTCGCCGCACCTAAGTCACACCGTCAGGTCAGATCTTCTAGCAGCGGCAGAAGATTCCGGCGGTCTAACAAAAAAAATTATTGCAGACACACAAGTCGCATTGCGAGGTCTGTGTGCCAATCATGATGCTGTGCTCCTGACGTGTTCAACACTGGGGCCAGCCGTTTATGGGCTATCAACTGAACCGTCGACGCGTATCATTAGAGCCGACGAGGCTTTGGCCAAGCAAGCCATCTCGCAGGGCGGTCGACTCGTTGTTCTTTGCACTGCCGACACAACGGTAAAGCCGACTTCAGAACTATTTCACGGAGTTCCTCGCAGCGTAACTTCAACTATCGAAATCCAGCTCATCCCAAACATATGGGGTCTTTTTAAAGCTGGGGATCTTAGCGGATATTTCTCAGCGATCGCTGCGGCGGCAGATAACGCCTATCTAAACGGTGCTAACGTTGTGGCCTTCGCTCAAGCATCGATGGCTAACGCCGCAGCATTAGTCAAGAAAGGCCCTCCACCGTTAGCAAGCCCGCTGTGTGGGCTTAGGGCTGCGCTTCAACCACAACTCATTTGACTATCAGTCCTTGACACAAAATGTTGAATAACTCCTCTCAGTACGTCTTTAATGCTGACGCTTTGCTTTTCGGTGGTGTCATGCTCTTTCTCATTCTTGTTCTGCATGCAACCTATATGTTTTTGGTGACGCGTCAATTCGAGAAGATCACCGACGCACTCATTGCAGCAAAACGGTACGGCTGGATTCAACCCGTCTTTTACGTCATGGCATTTATCTTGGCGCTATCCCATTTGTTAGAAATATACTTTTGGGGATTCACCCTTAACCTCTTGGGATTAATCCCAGATGCGCATCAGGCGATGGTATTTGCAGGCAGTGTGTACACCACCCTTGGGTTTAACACCAACCCCTTACCTCCGAGCTGGGACCTCGTGATGGTTGTGATCGCGTTAAGTGGAATGATCGCCTTCGGATGGTCGATTTCCGTTCTTCTCGGCATGACACAGATCGTACACACTGCTCGGTTACAGCGAAAAGCCTGACGTCACTTACTGCTTAAACACTGCCGATTATTGTTAAGCGACCACGCATCATCATTTAAGTTTTTTCGAACGAGAGTGGGTCGTCGCCTCGACTTCACGGCCGCACGTGCCACAGAACTTATCGTAGATCTCTAGGTTATCCCTCGCGCAATGCGCACACGTCTTGCTCTTCTGAGCTTGACGAGCATGAACTGAAATCTGGGCGGTGACGATTCCCGTTGGCACAGCCAGTGTGCCCCACCCTATCAACATCATGACTGATGACAAGAACCGACCCAAATCGGTTTTGGGTGCGATGTCACCGAAACCGACTGTCGTCATCGTTGTGATTGCCCAATAGACTCCCGTGGGGATGCTGGTGTAGCCATGTTCCGGTCCCTCGATGGCATACATCAAGGTGCCCATCACCAATACAACCATTAAAACGATAGAAAGAAACACGAGAATCTTTCGTTTGCTCGCTGCAAGTGCCCGTGCGAGGTGCGCGTATTCGGACGAATAGGCCGTTAACTTAAACACACGGAATATTCGAACTAACCGCAACACTCTCACATCAATCAACGAATGTAACTCTGGGAAGATTAACGCCAAGTATGTTGGCACGATCGCAAGCAGATCAATGATCCCAAAAAAACTAAATATGTACTGCAGCCTATGTCTAGAACAATACACTCTGACTAAATATTCCAACGTAAACGCGATCGTAAATATCCACTCCAGGACATTCAGAGTGATCGCATGCTTACTTGCAATGGACTCTACGCTTGCCAACACAACCACCATGATGGACAAAATAATTGCAGCGAACAGCGCTTTATCAAAACGTCGCCCGGCCACAGTGTCGGACTCAAAGACGATTTTTGATATGCGCTGTCTAATTGGCTCGATCTTGGTGTTTGGATGTTTCGTCATAAATCAACGCATGAATAGATACGGCAACGCCTTTTCGGCGCTAAACATACAGCGTGCATCGTGACCGCACGCAGGCACCATGACCGCAGAATGATTGCTTTTAAGCGTTTCATTCACAAAGCTTGCATAGGCAAAACCGCGGGCTAGTCGGGTTGGCCCCTGCGCCATCGCAGCGCACGAACTATCAAAGCCGTATAACGGAAGAATATCCAGCTCACCCAACAAAAATGTGACGGGGCGCTTCGCCAAGCGCTCTTTCAGTTGGTCATTCGGTATGTCGCGCGCTGCACCAACTTTATTTTCGATGCCATAGGGCCAACTATTAAAGTTTGTACATCCTGCCGCGTCAGCGAAGGGCGCAAAGGGAACTTGTGGCTTGACGGACGGTACGGGCACATAACCAGGGGCCGCCGCACTGATATTGGCGGGAATCGCGGAGCGGGTTGGGCGCAAGGCGTCGGGGTAAGTGTAGGAAGATGGATTGCCGATCACGTAAGTAACTTGAATATTTTTTTCTACTCGAAGATTTTCATGAATACTATTAGCCATCTGATAGCGGCCAACATACTGTCCGCCCGCAGAGTGTCCCGCAATCACGATCGACCGCAGGTTGGGGAACACGTTACGGTCTGCTAGACGCGCAACAATCGCATCCATGAAATCGAAAGAATTTAATTTCTTCGTGGCTGGAGTGGCCTGCTCACCGCCACTTCGCCAGCTTGCTGGGCCAAGACATATCCAGCCAACTTCATTCGAATCCAATTTATCGCGACAACTACCGCCCTCGTTCGACGCGAACCGAGGAGACACGACTAAGGTATTTTGTAATGCGTCTGCCAGAAAGGCGCCTGCTAACGCATGCCGAAAATAGCCATCTGCATTACGCCCCTGACCGTGGATGACAACCACAGCGTGCTCGACGCCTTCGTTCCGCTGGTTTAGGGCAAATGTTCGATAAATCAGACCCCTCTGGTCGTTGCCGAGAGGGACCCATTCGGTGCACCTATCGTCCGCATAACGGCAAAGCGGGGTCGCTTGGCCATGTACCAACGCGGAAAACATGCAGGCCAACACGCCAATTAGCAAACGAAACCGGATAGACATTCCGTGGATTACCTAGGTTTTTAGTCACGGCTAATAATAACCGTATGCGCTATTGCTCTAAATATTTTTACTAGACCGGTTACGTAGTTTTTCAGTTAAATTCAACGACTGGTCGAATAAAAATTAATCAATCATGGCTAAGCCAAGTGGAGATATGCATGCTACTGACGGATGAAGAGACACTGATGCTAAATGGCGACCGAGGGCCCGCGGTTCAAAAGGCCATGGAAATCCTTGTAGCGCTAGGAGAAAGTTTCGGCGCTGAGCGACTCTTACCGGTCAACAATGTGCACATGGCGGGCTCGTCCGTACTTGTGGCAGAAGAAGCGGGGACGCGATTTGTCGAAGATATCCGCAAACAAGGCGGGAAATTCGTCACACGCGTTACAACAAATCCCACTGCAGTCGATCCGAGCCAATGGCGCGAAATTGGAATCCCAGAGTCGGACACCACGCTACAAGTGCGCCTGACCGGCGCCTACGCTGGAATGGGCGCCAACACCTGCAACACCTGTATCCCCTATTTGGTTGGGAATATGCCTCGCTTTGGTGAACATATGGCCTGGGGTGAATCCTCTGCTGTCGTCTTCGCGAACTCAGTATGTGGCGCGAGAACCAATCGCGAAGGGGGTCCAAGCGCCTTGGCCACTGCACTAACGGGTCGCACCCCTGAGTATGGATTTCATCTCACAGAAAATCGCTACGGAAGTTTCTTGGTCAATGTCGACACACCTATGCGCGACATGACGGACTACGGCACATTAGGCTATTTCGCAGGAAAAATTGCGGGACAGGACACTCCTGTATTTGTTGGGCTTCCAAACAATCCTACCCTTGAAGATCTCAAGGCACTTAGCGCCGCGCTTGCCGCGTCTGGCGCTGTCAGCATGTTTCACGCCGTGGGCGTTACTCCTGAAGCGCCAACCGTCGAAGCAGCCTTCG
>CAIUZV010000132.1 GCA_903903735.1 uncultured beta proteobacterium
TTGAGCTTGTGCCGATCACGTTATTGACAACTAAAGCACTTAATCAAATTTGATATTGGCTGTCTTTACGATTCGGCTAATTTTTTCAGTTTCAGACTTTATGTGGTCGGCGAACTCTAGTGCAGAGCTATGGCGAGCAGCAAGACCTAATCCACTAAGACGTTCGCGTATTTCGGGTAAAGCTGCGATCTGCTTGAACTCATCGTTAAGGCGGTTGACCACATCCGCTGGAGTCCCAGCAGGTGCCAAAATACCCCACCAGTTGGTGAATTCAAATCCTTTGATATTTTCACCTATACCCGGAGTATCTGGTAATGCTGGGAGTCGTGGACCTGTAACCGCAATTGGTTTCAAACGGCCGCCTTTGACTTGTGCAAAGGCAGATCCGTCAACTAGGAAGTCCATTTGTTCACCAATCATGGCAGTTACGGCTTGCGCACCTCCCTTAAATGGCACGTGCATGAAATCAGTACTGGTCATTGACTGCAGAAGTTCCATAGCCATGTGACTTGGAGAGCCGATACCAGATGTTCCGTATGTTAATTTGCCTGGCTGAGCGCGGGCACGCTTGAGAAGTTCTTCAAAGTTACTGTATGGAGACTTAGGATGGACAGAAACCAAAATTGATACAGAAGAGACCAGTGCAATGGGTGCAAAATCCTTCATCGCGTCATAGGGTCGGGAGGGTATTGCATGGTTAGCCACAACCAACGATCCCACATCGCCAATTACGATTGTGTAGCCATCGTTAGGAGACTTCGCAGCAACACCTACTCCGACTGTGCCGGAAGCGCCTCCACGATTATCAAAAATAATTGGCTGGCCAATACGTTCAGAAAGCTTTTGACCATAGATGCGTGCAACTATGTCGGTATTACCTCCTGGCGGATACGGGACTATGAGTTTAATTGGGCGTGATGGATAGGTTTGAGCATCCGCTATCAAGGTGAATAGGGAAAATACTAGCCCCAAAAAAGCTATACAAAGAGTTCTTATTTTATTTTTGTAAGCGACTACTGAACCAAATGTATTTAAATTAACAATAGTTTTTTGAACCATGATGTGTCTTTCAATTATTGATCTGTAAATGCTGTGCGTATCTGCGCTTCAAGGTCAATGGAGCCGACCTCCTCCGTTTCAACAACGACTTGTTCGATTTGTCCAGTGAAAGTGAACGGCGCGACATAATCAGGGGTAACAGGAACACCCGAATCGTAACCACAACACAATCCCTCCCCAGATGTTTCTATGACAGCGGGAATAGTTCTAGGAATTTCCGCTTCCCCAACCTGCTTATCGTTAATAAATAGATACCCCCTGCCCTGATGTTCGCCAGTGCGAACGAAACGAAATTGAAGCTTCGCATTGCCTTTTGGCAAATCTTGATTCGCTTGAATGCGGTATTCGGACAGGCCTAAGTAGTTATGAACGTAAGTTAGACGCTGATCTTTGACATAAAGAGAGTAACCGGCAAACCAGCTTCCATGGGCTAACAGTACTCCTTCCGCCCCACAATCAGGTACTACAACATCCGCACTTATGGTGTGCGAACGGTTTTTAAGATTGACGGCTGTATATTCAAACTGAGCAGCCATACCAGCATAGTACGTATGTCGGTTACCTTGAGAACCAGTAGAAGGTTTTCTCTCGCTCATGCGAAGTTGCATTCTCGAATCAAGGGGTAGAACGTTGTACTTGCCAGCCTCGATCCACCAGAGCTCAATCAATTCCTTGAGTTTGCCCGGATACTTTTCAGCCAAATTATTGCTTTCAGAGAAATCGTTTTCTACGTTGTAGAGCTCCCACTTCTGAGCGTCAAGCATTTCTTCAGTCATAAAGTCGCCCTGCGGCTGCTCCACGACTGCCTTCCAACCATCGGCCCAGATTGCACGTGAGCCAATCATTTCATAATATTGCATGCGCTTGGCAGTAGCTGCTTTATTGTCATTAAATGTGTGAGCGAAGCTTTTGCCTTCTAACGGTCGCTGGGTAATACCGTTAAGTATGCGCGGTGCTTCAAGTCCTAAAACGTCTAAAAGAGTTGGCGTTAAGTCAACTACATGCGCATACTGGCTACGTACTTCACCCCGAGCTTTGATTCCCTTGGGCCAATGAACAATAAGCGGATCACTCATGCCTCCTTGATGAAGGTATCGCTTCCAGCGCCTCAATGGTGTGTTTCCAGCCCAAGCCCAACCCCATGCGTAGTTAGCGAAAGATTTAATACCCCCCCATTCATCAATATGCTTGAGGTTATGTTCTATTGTGGGTTCAATACGATTAGGAAATTGGCATTCGTTGAAAGAGCCGTGTTCGCCGCCTTCCGCAGACGCACCGTTGTCTGATGCGAGAACAATAATGGTGTTTTCTAATTCGCCCATTTTTTCTAGGTGCGCAATGACACGGCCTATGTGGTGGTCTGTTTGCTCCATAAAGCCAGCGAATACCTCCATCTGCCTAGCATAGAGTTTCTTAGCTTCAGATGAAAGGCTATCCCATGCTTGAACCTGATCGGGACGAGGGGATAGCTTGGTTTCCTTTGGAACGATTCCTGACCTTATTTGGCGCTCAAATACCTCTTGGCGCCATTTATCCCAGCCTTGGTCAAACTTGCCTTTATAGCGATCTATCCATTCACGCTCTACCTGATGAGGCGCATGGCCCGCACCGAGGCAGTAATACATAAAAAAGGGCTTAGTTGGCGCTACAGTGCGCAAGTCAACTAGGTACTCTATGGCTCGGTCAGCAAGATCCGCATTGAGGTGATAGCTCTCATCCCCAGTAAAAGGCGGAGCAATGTAATGACTGTCGTGTACAAGTGTTGGTGACCATTGACTGGTCTTACCTCCAATAAATCCATAGTAGCGCTCAAACCCACGAGATAGAGGCCAGCGAGCCTTTGAGGCGCCGGACGCGTACTCACTAGCTAAGGTCAAATGCCATTTACCAATAGCGAAAGTCGCATACCCCTGCGCAAGCAAAATTTCTGATAAAAA
>CAIUZV010000133.1 GCA_903903735.1 uncultured beta proteobacterium
GTAATAAGGGCTGAGGCGTTCGCGTCTGGCATCACAGACCAGCGAATCGTTTCGGCTTTGACGTTGGCCAAAAAATCTAGCAAATAGCTGACGTTGAATCCAACATCTAATGCCTCGTGACCATAATCAATATCGATCTCTTCCTGTGCTTCTTCTTGCTCGGCGTTTGTCGAAGAGATCTTCAACACATGCTGCGCGAGTTGCAGGCGAACGCTACGAAACTTATCCGTTGTCAAAATCGCGGCGCGCTGCAAGCAACCTTGAAGCACTTCGCGCGACACATCAAAATGGCGCGTGTAATTCGTCGGAATAACGCGATTAAAGTCAGGGAACTTGCCCTCGACTAGTTTCGACACCAATTCGACATGTCCAAACGAAAAGCGGATCTGTCCGGCGGCGACCTCGATCGTGACGGGCTCTTCGCTATCGTCGAGCAGACGCTGCATTTCCAACACGGTTTTGCGCGGGACAATGACTTCGTGTTTAGCGCTGATTCCTTCGGCGGGTGTCGAGCTGTGCGCAAGTCTGTGCCCATCTGTGGCAACCGCACGCAAGAGTCCTGGCTCGAAAACCAGCAACATCCCGTTTAAGTAATAACGGATATCTTGCTGCGCCATGGCGAAATGCGCCATATTGAACAAGTGCTTAAGCGTTTTACGCGTCAGCGTGAGCGAGACGTCCCAGCGCGTTGGCTGTGTCATCGTAGGGAATTCGGTGGCCGCCAACGTTTGTAGCGAAAACCGGCTCTTGCCTGACTGTACGGCTAGCTTGCCGCCTGCGGTTGATAGCTTGACGTCGCCCGTGTCGGGCAAGGCGCGAAGAATGTCGACCAATTTGCGTGCAGCGACTGTTAAAGATTCTGTTTCAGCACCTACGCCAAAATCGGCGTGCGTGGTGATTTGAACCTCTAAGTCTGTTGCGATGAAAGAAACACGATTAGCTTCTTTACGCAGCAAAATATTGGCGAGAATCGGCAAGGTGTGCCGACGCTCGACAATACCGGCTACGGTAGAAAGCGGCTTAAGCAGCGCGTCGCGTGGGGTCTGTACAAGTTGCATGGATTATCCCTTTAAAGTTTGTTCAAGCACATGCAGGGTATGGTTCAAGTCTGCCTGTTTGGCACGCAAATCCGAAATTTTGCGAACCGCGTGCAAAACAGTCGTATGATCACGCCCACCAAACATGTCACCAATGTCAGGCAAGCTTTTTTGTGTCAGTTCTTTGGCAAGATACATCGCAACCTGACGCGGCATTGCAATGTTGGCAGGTCGCCGTTTCGAATACATGTCGGCGACCTTAATTTTGTAAAAGTCAGCTACGGTCTTTTGAATGTTCTCAACCGTGACCTGACCACTAGAAACAGACAACAAATCCTTTAGCGCATCTTTGCACGTGTCGACATTGGCAACATCCCGTCCATGAAACCTTGCATAGGCGACAACTTTTTTCAGGGCGCCCTCAAGTTCACGAACATTGCTGCGTAAATGCTTGGCAATAAAAAATGCGACCTCTTCAGGCATCGCGATACCTTCTAATTCCGCTTTGCGCAACAATATCGCGACGCGCATCTCCAGCTCTGGGGGTTCAATGGCGACCGTCAAACCAGAGTCAAAGCGCGAGATCAGCCGCGTGTCGATGCCCTCCAGTTCTTTTGGATAGGTGTCGCTGGTGATGATGATTTGCTTACGCTGCGCAACCATGGCCTCAAACGCGTAAAAGAACTCTTCCTGTGTTCGATTCTTTCCAGAGAAAAACTGGATGTCATCGATTAGAAGTAAGTCTAGCGAATGGTAGTAGCGCTTGAAATCATCAAACGCTTTGCGTTGGTAGGCTTTAACGACATCCGACACATACTGATCCGCGTGCACATAACGCACGCGCACGCCACGGCCTGCGCCGACCATCGCGTTGCCGATCGCATGAATCAGGTGTGTTTTTCCGAGTCCGACCCCGCCATATAAGAAGAGCGGGTTATATGAGATGCCAGGGTTCTCGGCCACCTGCAGAGCAGCAGCACGTGCTAACTGGTTCGCTTTCCCCGTTACAAAGTTGTCGAACGTCAACTCGACGTTGAGTCGTGAGCGGTTATCGATTAGCCCCGAGAGCGTGGCATCCGTAGCATTGTCTGCTGGTGAAGAGGCGGCAGGTTGTGATTGTGGGCTCGCAGAGCCGCTGTGCGTTGCATTGGACGCAGCCACTTGCGCAGCGGAGGGCTTGGGTCGCTCAACGGCGCTCGCAGACAACTCAAGATGTAAATGCACAGGCCGCTTGAACCATGTGGTGGCGAACGTTTCTATTTGGTGTGAAAAATTTTTGCGTACCCAATCCAACTTAAAACGATTAGGTGCGGCGAGTCGAAGTTGCGAGCCGGTTTCATCAAAGGCGAGCGGAACCAGTGGACGTATCCACGCGCTGATTTGCTGAGGGGGAAACTCCTGCTCCAGATGTGCGATGCAGGACTGCCAGAACTCGTTCATGTGACTCGCTAAGTAAACCCTGATTCTACCCTGTCGGACGCTAGGTTATCCACAGGCTGTTGCCAAGCTATCCCGTATTTTTACGTTAAACATTTGACTTACTTCACGTTTTTTGATGAAATGGAGGGCTTTTCGGGAATACCCTAAACTTTTTCGCTCTTTGTTGGGCCATACATCATGAAACGTACCTATCAGCCATCCGTCACCCGCCGCAAGCGCACGCACGGTTTTCGCGTCCGCATGAAAACCCGTGGTGGCCGCGCTGTCATCAACGCTCGTCGCGCCAAAGGCCGCAAGCGTTTGGCCGTCTAAAACGGCTTGTAGCGACTGTCGCCGGCCTTTTTAACCGTGCGCACCGCTACCTCTGAAATGCCTCGCGCCACGTTTCCCGCGGCGGCGCGCCTGCACCGCCCCACTGAATATGCTGCTGCCCTGTCCGGGCGGCGGGTTGCCCGTGGGGCGTATTTCATTGTCACGGCACACCGCACCGTCACGACGGATCAGCAAAAGCCCACCTCGAGCACGCCACAAGCTCGTCTAGGCCTTGTAATGGCTAAGCGGCATGCACAGTTAGCGAGTACTCGCAACGCTCTTAAGCGCGTAGTACGTGAGGCCTTTCGTGCTCAACGCTTGGCGTTGCCAGTTGCCGACTATGTTGTGCGTCTGCATCGCCGTATTGAAAACATTTCCCTAACCGCCCTCAAGTTGGCGGCACGCCAAGAAGCCGATGCACACTTTGCGCAGGCACAAAAATGATTAAGGCTATTTTAGTAGCGCCAATCAGGTTTTACAAGTTTTTCCTTAGCCCGTGGGTGGGTCAAAGTTGTCGTTTTACGCCAACTTGCTCCTCCTATGCGATCGAGGCGATCGAAACACAAGGCGCTATCCGCGGCACCTACCTCGCCGCAAAACGCCTGTGCCGATGTCATCCTTGGGCCGCTGGCGGACATGATCCCGTCTGCCCCGACAGCCCGGCGCCTCCTCCGTTAACCAACACTTCTAATGCTGCCGAGCCCCCGCGGCCTCTCTGATTAACGCTAAACTGCGAGCCTCACTTAGCAAGCACCTTTATTTAGGCAAGAATGGATATCCGACGCACCATCCTCTTAATGATTTTTTCGTTTTCACTGCTCATGCTGTGGAACAGCTGGCAAGTTCATCAAGGGAATCCCCCTCTGTTTGGTGCGCCGCCACCCAAAGCCGCGCCTGCCGCGACAACTCCCCCTGCCGACGCTGGAGCGGCCTCTAGCCAAACAGGTGTACCGACTGCACCGGCTCAAGTATCAACGCCTGGCGCAGCGCCAACCGTCCCTGGCACTAGCCCAGCACCTGCCACACAAGCACAAACCGTAATCGTTAAGTCGGATGTATTAGCACTCACATTCGACCTTCAAGGCGCCCAACTCATTCGCGCCGAACTGCTTATGGTTCCTGGCAAAGACGACAAAAAACAACCTTTCGTCTTATTAAGTCGTGAAGCGGGTCATACCTATGTTGTCCAGTCTGGCTTAACTGGCGCGCCAGCGGGCTCGCTTTATCCAACACACTTAGCCAACTACAAGCTAGTGACCGAGGCAAAAGAGTTAAGCGGGAACACGTTAGTCGTTAAGTTTGAGTCCGAGTCTAGCGGCGTCAAACTCATAAAGACCTTTACGCTCACGCGTGGAAGTTACGCTATTGCTGTCGACCATCAGATTGAGAACCTGTCGGCACAACCGATTACGCCTTCCGTATATCTACAAATTACGCGCGATGGCTCCGACCCGATGGGACAAAGCAATACGCCTAGCTTCCTGCAAGGCCCTATCAGTTTCACAGGCCCAGCTGTTTATTCAGAGCAGGAAAAGTTTCAGAAAATAACCTTCCCTGAGATCGAAAAGCGCAAAGCTCAATACATCAAACAGGCCGACAACGGCTGGTTTGCGATGGTTCAACACTATTTCGTCACCGCCTGGGTACCCCCGCAAGGAAAGGCTCGGAGTTATGAGGTCACGGAGCTCGAGAAAAACCTGTTTGCTGTCCGTAGCATTGAGGCTGTTGGAACCATTAATCCCGGCAGTCAGGTCTCTGTGCCAACGAAGTTATGGGTCGGACCCCAAGATCAATCTGAACTCGAGGCCGTTGCTCCAGGTCTAGAGCTTGTCGTCGACTATGGCTTGTTAACGATCATCGCCAAGCCCGTGTTTACCTTGATGACCTGGTTGTTTTCCTTGCTCGGCAATTGGGGCTGGACGATCGTTGCACTAACCTTTTTAATTAAAGCCGCGTTTTATCCCTTGTCCGCCGCGAGCTATCGCTCGATGGCGAAAATGAAGTTAGTCGCTCCACGCTTGCAAGCGCTGCGAGAGAAATTTGGTGATGACCGTCAAAAGCTCAATACAGCAATGATGGAAATGTATCGCACTGAGAAAATTAATCCTCTGGGTGGCTGTCTGCCGATTGTGATTCAAATTCCTGTGTTTATTTCTCTTTATTACGTGTTGGGTTCGAGCGTTGAGCTTCGTGGCGCTCCTTGGGTTCTTTGGATTGAAGACTTGTCGGTACAAGATCCTTACTTCATCTTGCCTTTGATCATGATGGCAACTATGTTCATTCAGATGAAGCTCAATCCAACGCCTCCAGATCCTATACAGGCGAAGGTCATGATGTTTATGCCTCTCGTTTTCGGTGGCATGATGTTCTTCTTCCCGTCGGGCCTGGTCTTGTACTGGTGCGTCAACAACATTTTGTCGATTGCGCAACAGTGGCACATCACCAACACTATCGCCAAGCAGGCTGCAGCCTCTCACCGGTAGCCCTTGCATGAAACATGTCGCACTCTGCTAGCCAACCAATTGCCGCCATTGCCACCGCCCCCGGTCGGGGTGGCATCGGCATAGTCAGAGTGTCGGGCCCCTCTTTGGGGCCTTTTATTTTTGCTCTGCTTGGCCGCACGCTAACGCCTCGTCACGCAAGTTTCGGACCTTTTCCTGATGCCCAGGGTCAGGCCATCGATCAAGGCATTTCTATTTATTTTTCCGCCCCGAATTCTTACACAGGGGAGGACGTTCTTGAGCTTCAAGGTCATGGGGGCCCGGCCGTCATGCAAGCGCTACTAAAGCGTTGTTTACACGTTGGTCAGCCCTACGGTCTGCGGATGGCTGCGCCTGGTGAGTTCACGCTACGGGCATTCTTAAACGACAAAATTGATCTTGCTCAGGCTGAAGCCGTTGCCGACTTAATTGATGCGTCGTCCGAAACCGCCGCGCGTGCCGCAATGGCCTCATATCGCGGAGACTTTTCCAAGCGCGTTGAGCACATCGCAAACCAGATCGTTGAACTGCGCATGCTTGTTGAAGCAACCTTGGATTTTCCTGAGGAAGAAATCGAGTTTCTTGAGAAGTTCCAAGCAAGATCTCGCCTGATGAACATTCAGAATGATCTTGGCGATGTACTCGTTCAGAGCCAGCAAGGAATGGTGTTGCGCGAAGGGCTTCACGTTGTTCTTGCGGGCGAACCGAACGTTGGTAAATCTAGCTTGTTAAATGCGCTCGCAGGCGAAGACCTGGCGATTGTTACCGACATAGCAGGCACCACCCGCGACAAGGTGTCTCAACTTATCCATCTGGATGGGGTTCCGATCACCATTATTGACACCGCTGGTTTGCGCGACACAGATGACAAAATCGAAGCGCTAGGCATCGCTCGGAGTTGGGCTGAAATCGAACGTGCGGATGTTGTATTGCACCTGCTAGATATCCAACAGCCCACGAGTCCGTTGGACAGCAAAATTGAGTCGCACCGCTCAGCCAAGAGTGTTGTTCTTTCTGTGTTCAACAAGTGCGATCTTATTGATACCGAGACACACTCTCTTGTACGTAATCATCGAGAGGCACTTTTTGTCTCTGCAAAAACAGGAGACGGTCTGTCTGGCTTACGTGCGCGCTTGCTTGCGTTGGCAGGCTGGCAGCCTAGTCAAGAGTCTCCTTGGCTCGCACGCCAACGCCACATTGATGCTTTGACGTCTGCACAAGAGGCATTGCATTGTGCGCAAGCGCATGCAGACCAAAATGATCGTGTATTAGATTTGTTTGCAGAAGAGCTGCGTCTTGCACACGATCATCTCGGTAGCATTACCGGTCGTATGACTCCTGACGGCTTATTAGGTGAAATTTTTTCTCGGTTTTGTATTGGAAAATAAATTGTGTTCAACATCAATTCATTTTTCAACTGTTGTTTTTCTGAGTGATTTTACAGTTCGTAACAAAATAACTTACTGGGGATAACTACGGCATTAGGGGTGTGCATAAGTTGTGTGCAGTAAATGAACAACCGGTTGTTTTCTGATGTGAAGAATACTTGTTCATGGTAATTCACAAAAATAAACAGACCTTACCCTCAGACAATGTGGCCTTCAAACTAATGATATCTATGTGGAATATTGAGTTGTTCTACTTATCCACAAGGCATCTTATCCATTAGTTTTTATATATATAAATAAATATATAAATACAAAGCA
>CAIUZV010000134.1 GCA_903903735.1 uncultured beta proteobacterium
GTAGATATTGCCTGCACGCGCTGACGCACGCGAAACGATTGCTTGGGCAGTTCGAGGGGGTTGGGGCCATCGATGGGAGTGCCCTTGGGTTTGCGCACCCGTTTTTTCTCTACAACGGGGGTGCACGAGGCGTCTTCAGAGGGAGCACCAGAGTGAGCAGACGGTGCGCCATCGCCGTCGTTGCATTCGTCTGGGTCTTCAAATTCGGCAGCCTCGCCGCCGCCAGAGGCAGCACTTTTACCGTTTTGATTTGCTGACGTGTCGGGACGATTGGTGACACCACTCGACGCACTAGCACCGTACAAAAACACTGCCCGCCTGCAGCGGTTGATCATGTCGACGTAGTAGTCGTCAGCATTGCCCTCCGTTTTGGCTTTGTCAACTCCGATTTCGCGAAGCAAGCGCGCCCAATCGATGGAATATGAATCGGGATCGGCGGTGGGGATGCCACAATGCCCAGTTATGTTTGGCATGGAGAGAGGTCTGGCTGCCGTGTCGTATTTGAGATGCAATCCTGACTCTTGAAGAACGCGTAACAGGCCCCAGCCCTCTTTAAGGTTCCACTGTGATAAGCGGAGCATCTTCTCCTGATTACGACGCTGCTTTTCCTCTTCGCGGGCATTAGACTTGGCCAATTTGGCGTCGTTTTGAGAAACGCGCTCACGCTCGCGCTGCTTGACGGCCTCGATGACCTTATTATCTAGCAGCCGCTTCACGCGATTCTGCAGCAACTGCAATCAAACGTTAAACAAACTGTGCAAAAGGCGGAAGGCCAAGGCCGCAGGCAATACATGCCTGAATAGATGGCCACTTATTCTTGTTGTCAGCGTCTGCGGCATCGTTCTTGGAGCTCACACCATCCAGCTGCTCGCAAGAACGCACTGCGTCGGCTGATGGAACGGGCGTTTCAGCGCCCGTTCCTGACTCGCGTTTTATCCTCTTCTCAATTTTTTTGTCACCGTCACCGTCGTCATCGTCGTCATCGACCTTCCAGTCGTTAGGAGCATCTGCGGGAAAGGCAAGAGCTGGGTCGTCCCTGATGTCGTGCCATCGACTGTAACCGTGCAAGTAACAGCCCCACAGAATCTCGCGATCGTGAGCCGGTGTCCACCAAGAGGGACCGTTCACTATGGGTGCAAGCGGGCATATTGCAGTGATTCGGTCACGGTTGAGGTCTGAGTATTGAATGACAGGCTGCACAGCAACGGCTAGCCGATCCTGCAACAGAAACGTAGGAAACTCGCGACGGATGATGCGCGCAGTGCGCTGATTATCTTCTGAGTCCTGTTGCAAAAAATGAGATTTGAAGTGAACGCATGTTGAGGGACGCAAAGAGAAACCACATAGCAAGGCTGCTTACCAGGCCTTCATCAATCGTGTCTATGGGCATTCCGACGCGCCGCATCAACTGGTGAGCGTACTCTGTGCTCCACGATGCATCATTTCTGCGCGGTAAAAACCTTTGGGCGGCAGTGAGCCGCTTTGAGGGATTCACTGCCTCTGGCGAATCGCAATTTGGAGTCTTAGAGCGAACAGCGGGTGTCGGGTCTTCATCGGGATCCAAGATGAAAGCAGGATCGCAACGAAGCGCGGAAGATTGGTCATCATAGTTTTCCACTTTGCCCTTGCACGCCTCTGCGTCGACGTCGTCCATCTTGGCGTGCTTCGGGAAGTTCCAAAGCGACTCGAGGCGTATGGGCGCAGACGGGAATTTCTCAGACAGCTTGGAATGAGCCCAGGAGCTCCATTCGTTTTTTTCTTCGGGAGTGAACATCCCAGAACACGCATCCATCGCTTGAAGGCACTTTTGCATATAGCAGCGACAGTACCACTCGATTTCAAACTCGCTGCGATGCGAAAGCCTGCACTCGCGAATGCGATCCCATCGGGCCCAACCGAAGCGAATAAGCCCGACGCGAATAGCACGCCTGTCTTCCTTGCGCCAACGGCGATACCTGCAATACATTAGAGTTGAACAGTGACCATGAGGTGGCAAGCGGCGTGGGTTACTTAGTGGAGGCGGACTTCTCGTCGTCGCCGTCGCTGTCTGAGGAAGAGGAAGCAAAGCCCAC
>CAIUZV010000135.1 GCA_903903735.1 uncultured beta proteobacterium
CGATCTCATGCCACGGTACGCAACACTCATTTATAACGGCTACTGGTGGTCACCAGAGCGCCGCGCGTTGCAGGCACTGATCGACACGACTCAGCAAGAGGTGAACGGCTGGGTACGCGTTAAGTTGTACAAAGGTAACGTATACACCGTCTCACGTGATTCCAAAGATACTCTCTTTGATCAAACCATCGCTACGTTTGACGATGATGGCGGCGCCTATAACCAAGCCGATGCAGCAGGCTTCATCAAGCTTAACGCCTTACGCATGCGTATCGAAGCGCGCGCCGGTCGCAAGTAACGCTGTGCGACACGCCTGGATCAATGCAGGGACTGCAAGCGATCCAGGCGTTTAAAGAGCGTCCCCTTGCGCGGGCCAGGAAACACCACTGTCACGCGTACACCAGCCAATTGCGGGCTGCTCAATAAGTTCCACCACGCACCATGCGCCCGCGCAATCTCACGCACAATCGCAAGCCCAAGCCCTGAGCCTCCCTCTTGCGCTTCTGGTGAACGGTAAAACGCTTCAAAGACGCGGCCTTGCTCATTAATCAAGATACCCGAGCCGTTATCTTCGACTGATAAAGTAGGTGGCGTAGAGGTCACGATCAACTTAATCGAATCTGCACCCTTGGCATAGCGCAGGGCATTATCGATTAAATTTGACAGCATTTCCGCCAGCAAAATGGGGTCTCCCTCCACCCAGACGGGTTGATCAGGCGCCTCCAACTGCAAGGTAATACCTGCAGCTTTTGTTGGCTCAAGCCAATCGGCACCGACGGTACGGATCCACTCACACAGATCCAACAGGACAAAATTATCTTGGGGCCTAACCTCGGGATCGACTCGGGCCAGAACAAGCAACTGCTTACCCATGCGAATCATGCGATCTGTCACATTTTTGATGCGCTCTGCACGCTGACGAATATCTTCCGGCAAGGGCTTAGCCAGCATGAGTTCGGACTCTAGCTTTAGACCCGCCAACGGTGTTTTTAGCTGATGGGCAGCATGGCCCACGAATCTACGCTGCGCTGTTAGTGTGTCGCTGATACGACCAAGCAGGCCGTTCGTGTGCTCAACCAGAACCTGCAACTCGCGCGGCAAACCTGGAATTTGCATACTGCCAAAATCTTCAGGCGTTCTAGAGGCTATTTGCTCTGACAATTGCCTAACCGACTGCATGCCTAAGCGCACACCACGCAATACCACCACCACGAGCGCAACGATTAGCGCTAACTGCCCAGCCAGCAGCAGCCAAATGATGTCACCTAGCTGCCAGTCCTCAATGTCAAGCTTGTGCGAAACAAACCAGGTCAGTGCCAGATTAAGCAGAATCAACAGCAGCAATGGCGGCAACAGCCTAAACAGTAAGTGTCGCGCCAGACTATCCGATGCACCGAACGGCAACCAACTCGCCGCAGGCCTCGTCGGGTGCTTGCCCATTTAAGAAGAGGCGTCCTCAAGTTCGAGGGAGTACCCAAATCCTCTGACAGTCTGGATCACTACCCCGACACCCTCGAGGCGCTTACGCAGTCTGTAAATATAGACCTCCACAGCATTCTCACTAAAATCCGAATCGATCGCGGACAGTTTTTGAACAATTTGCTGTTTAGTGACGACCTTCTCTGATCGCAACAGCAACATTTCAAGTACCGACAGTTCACGTACCGACAAAGCCAATCGCTGCCCTGCCGCACGTAATTCACGATGCACACCATCAAACGTTAGCGAGCCGAACTCGATCAAGGACTGTGCGTTGCCTTGGTGTCGTCGCGCCAAGGCGCGCACACGCGCGGCGAGTTCGGCTAACTCAAAGGGCTTTGTTAGGTAATCATCCGCGCCAGCGTCAAGTCCAGCCACACGATCGGCCAACTCATCACGCGCGGTCAAAATCAGAACTGGCACGAGACAACCCTCTGCACGCAATCTGCGCAACACCTCGAGACCATCAATGCCGGGAAGATTCAAATCGAGGACGATCAAGTCATACGCGTAGTTGTTGAGTGCACCGAGTGCACGCTCACCGTCTGCCAACCAGTCCGTCGCGTAATCATGGTCAGTTAAGAACTCTTGCAAGGCTCGACCAAGCGTTGCGTCATCTTCAATCACAAGTACTTTCATCGCGCAATTTTATACCCGCCCACCAGAAGTAGCGAGAACGTGTCAAAAAACGCTAGGGGCGAAATGAGGGGGGAAATACTGGTGGGTGCTACAGGGGTCGAACCTGTGACCTACGCCTTGTAAGGGCGCCGCTCTACCAACTGAGCTAAGCCCCCTAAGAAGTTTTTGTGCAGCGTGCCCCAAAAAAAGGACACTACAGTAAACGAAGGGCCACCGAAGCCAAAAAAAACAATGC
>CAIUZV010000136.1 GCA_903903735.1 uncultured beta proteobacterium
AACCGATCGCTGCGCGTGTTGCTGCAATCTCGTCTGCCCCGAGTGGTGCGCCATGCACCTTGTCCGTACCCGCCACGTTCGGCGCACCCTTACCAATCACGGTGCGACAAATCACCAACGTCGGGCGCACATTTTGCTTGCCCAGCTGATGCGCTTGCTTCAGCGCATGATCCACCGCATCCACATCGTGGCCGTTATTGACCCGCACAATATTCCAGCCATAGCCTTCAAAGCGTTTGGCGGTGTCGTCGGCAAACCAGTTCTCTACTTTGCCATCAATCGAAATGCCGTTGTCGTCATAAAGAACGACGAGCTTGGACAAGCGCAACGTGCCCGCAAGCGAACAGACTTCGTGCGAAATGCCTTCCATCAAACAACCATCGCCCACAAACGCGTAGGTGTGGTGGTCAACAATTGTGTGTTCGGGGCGGTTAAATTCTGCGGCTAACAAGGCCTCAGTCAATGCCATGCCCACGGCGTTGGCCAAACCTTGCCCCAAGGGACCCGTCGTGGTTTCAACGCCTGGCGTGATGCCCACTTCCGGGTGGCCCGGCGTTTTTGAATGCAGTTGACGGAACTTACGAAGCTCTTCCATTGGAAGGTCATAGCCCGTCAGGTGCAACAGCGCGTATAACAGCATGGAACCGTGGCCGTTGGACAGTACGAAGCGATCTCGATTTGCCCAAGCGGGGTCAGCTGGGTTGTGGTGCAGGTGCCGCGTGAACAGCGCCTGAGCCATTTCGGCCATGCCCATCGGAGCACCCGGGTGCCCAGAATTAGCTTGCTGGACGGCATCCATCGCCAGAGCGCGGATAGCGTCGGCCAGTTTGACAGGGGTTTGGTTGGATTGGCTCATGCGATGTATCCCTGACCAAGCGGCCGCAGGATCAAAAAATAGGTTACAAAACACAAGAGTTTAGCACCCGTACATCCCCCTATATCCCAACTGAGTCCCCCTGATGACAGCACCCCGTTTTTACTGCCCAGACCCAATTTCGGGCAATAAAACTCTCGTCCTTCCCGCATCTGTTGCGCATCACATCCGGGTGCGTCGCTTAGCCGCTGGTTGTGACATTGTGCTCTTTGATGGTCAGGGCGGAGAAATCGCCGGAGTGCTTGATTTTGATGGAAAAACGGCGCAGGTAAGGCTTGGGGACCGCAATCCAAGAGAAGCCGAACTAACGGGTGCGCTCACACTCATTCAAGGCCTCCCGTCCGGCGACAAAATGGATTGGATTATCGAAAAAGCGGTGGAGCTCGGTGTGCAGCGCTTGGTCCCGATTGCCGCCCAGCGTAGCGTCCTCAAGCTCACGGGCGATCGCCTGGCCAAGCGCTTGCTTCACTGGCAAGGCATTGTGATCTCCGCATCAGAGCAGTGTGGCCGTAATCGTTTAATGCAGATTTTGCCGCCTCAAAACATAGAGCAAGCACTTACTAATAAAGATTTGGGTCTGGTGCTGCTATGCGATCCTGCTGCCGAAAATGATCTCAGTGCCACGCTACTTAAACAACAAGCGGCGGTGCACGCAGGTGTCAGCTTTCTGATTGGACCTGAGGGGGGTTGGAGCAATGAAGAAATTCAGAGTACTCGCCAATCTAAGGTGAGCAGCGTGCGCTTTGGGCAACGGGTGCTACGCAGTGAAACCGCGGGGCTCGCGCTCGCGGCAGCCACCACCGCCCTGCTAGGCTGGTAACGGGAACTTTAGATGTGGGGGCTTCAAGACGCACGCAGCCGAACTAGCTAGGCTCGTCGCTCCAATTATGAACAACACCAGGCTTGGCGTCGTCGTGCCTACCGGCATGATGAATGCCATAAATAAAGACCAACTTGTTTTCACGGGCGTAGCTGACCGTATCGTTTAAGACCTGCAAGAACTGGTGGCCATCCATCACAATGGCCGGATCCGCCGAGTGAAGCTTATCGAGAACAAGTACTAGGCCGCCATCTTTTTGGTCCTGTAAGGTATCTCGCAAGCAATCAAACAAGCCTTCAAAGTCACCGCCAAAAAACTGAGGGTAATCCACCGCCTTGACGATGGCGCGGAACACCGCAGAGCGGCTACGGGCCTTATCGCAGTCGGCAACACACCAAGCCAGGCCGTGCTCTTTTGCCGCTTCAGAAACCAGGTCGCGCCCAGTCAGAGGATCAAAATCCCCCCCGCGCTTTAAGAGCTGACGCAACGCCGGATCAACCGCCTTTCCCATACACATGGCTCCTTGAATAGGTTAGGACAATAACTCGGCAGTGGCTAGTTTGGAAGTAGCTGAAGCCGTTTCTTTGCCACAAGAGCACAAAAATCGATAACGTTCA
>CAIUZV010000137.1 GCA_903903735.1 uncultured beta proteobacterium
CACAGCCTGGGCAACCCGCAGGGCACATTCGACGCCCAATGGTTGCTGGATGAAAGCGCTGCGCCCAACTTGCAAGTGGCGGTCCGGCTGTTGGACACGTTGGCTGAAATGGGGGTGGTGAGCTTGGACGACGCAAGCGGCCAAGCCAAACTGGCGATGACGCCAGCAGATTTTCAAAACCAGCAAGCCAGCCTGCGTGTGGCACTGGACAAAGTAAAGGGTAATAGCCCACACCATACCGCGCAACTGATGCGGTGGTTGAGTGATTACATGGCCGGGGCAGGGCGAACCAAGCGGAAGGACAAGCGCCCACCCACCCATTTGAAGGTGGACCCGGAACGATTCAAACATTTCAAAGAGCTGTGGAATCAGCTCAATCGCGATACCCGCATGCGGTTTGAAGTGGAGCAGCAAAAGTTGATCGCAAATGCGGTGGAAAGCATTCGGCAGAACTTTCAGGTTTTATCGCTCACCTTTACCGTAACCCGACAAAGAGGGGTTGAAAAACTGGATGCGCAGCACCGCGTCGAACAAATGCCAGGGCACTACAAACTGCGTAGCCCCGGTTTCTTTTCGCTGGGTGGGTTTGTGCGCGAGTTGGCCAACCAGACGCGCCTGAGCTTTAAGACGGTGGCCGAAATACTTCGCCAGATGCCACCCGACAAGTTTAAGCAAATTGGAACCAATGAACACCGCGCCTTGATGCAGTTGAGCGATCTGATAAACGACTGTATTTATCAGTTATTGATTCAAACGGTCAGTTATGAGTTACTGGAACTGAAAGTCAAAACTGCGTTGACGGACTGCACTGGGGAGCTACTGACAACCATTCCGGTCCATTTGTGCGGCAAGGAGTTGCATCTCATTCAAAACCAAGCGGTGCGCGATGTGTCCCTTTATGAGGGCATGAACATGCCGGTAGACAGTGACATAGAGCGAAAAACCGTGGAGGAGTCCCAACTGGATAGCGTGACAGTGTTTGCCAAGTTACCGCTTATCAATATCCCTGTACCGGGAGGCAAAAAATACAACCCCGACTTTGGCTATGCCGTACGACGCCAAGGGGAGGCTAAGGCGCTTTACCTGATAGTGGAAACCAAAGGGTACGCGAATAACGCAAAGATTGGGGACGACGAGCGTTTCAAGATTGAAAGCGCTAAGCGGTTTTTTCACGCTTTACAACAACAGGGCGTACCTGTGCAGTTTGAGACCAAGATCAATGGCGAAAAACTGAGTTCTCTTGTTGCAGAGCTATTGAATCGTCCCCGCCAGACCGTTACGTAATTTTTAAACTTAACCCGCTACCGTAAAGGAAACGACGATGAGATCCCGATATTTGAACCTGCTCGTACTGATGACCTGCATTCTGTTAACGGGCTGCAGCTCAATCCGGCGAATCACCATGCCGGATGAAGAGAACTTGCTAAGCGGTGCAGGCTCGGTAATGGTCGGCCCCACGAAAGATACGGCCAGTGACTTTGAGCAAATCAATATCGACAAACTCCTCGAAACATACGGCTTCAAGAACCCCAAGAGCGGCGAATACATCAATGACACTGCTGCAACGAAAGCCCAGCTGCAATACAGACGCAACGACCTGCAAGACAGAATCATTGCGGCCTCAAATCAGCGTTGCGGGGCTTACTTGCGTGTGCTGGTGTCATCCAAATCGCAAACCCAGATGGGATGGGGAGGCCTTGCCACCCTGCTGTCCGGGGCGGCAACTGTCACAACGCCAGCTGCAGCCGCCAAAGTGCTATCCGCAGGCAGCACCATTTCAAACAGTTATCTGAGCCTTTACAACGAGGCCTATTTCAATAGCCTGTCCATCAATGTCATATCAGCCGGTATCGCCAAACACCGTGAAGGACTGCTGCAATACATGGGCGGTGAGCGCAGCAAGGAAATGAATGAATACCCCGTCAACCGTGCCATTGCTGATGCGCTGTCTTATCACGCGGCTTGCAACATTGTCTCGGGCTTGGAAGCGGCGGCCAGCGCTACCAACGCGGCGGACGCTGTCAAAGTAGCAGGCAAGCTAGCGGTGACAAAAGCACAGGAAGTCCCGCCAACAGGCGCGCTTGACTCCAAAAAATAAGCCCTTGGACCTGACCGCACTGCTCACCGCCGCGCTGAAGCACCAGGCCTCTGACTTGCATTTGTCGGCGGGTATGCAGCCCATGTTGCGCGTGCATGGCCAGATGCAGGCCATGGACTTGCCGGCTTTGGACGCCGATGCGGTGCAGCACTTGCTGGCGCAGGCCACCAGCGCTGAGCAGCAGCAAGCGCTGGCCACCGCGCTGGAGCTGGACTTTGCGC
>CAIUZV010000138.1 GCA_903903735.1 uncultured beta proteobacterium
AGTGAGACATTATGATCGAAATTACCGGTAGCACGCGAATCTATGGGATTGTGGCTGATCCTGTGGCGCAAGTGAAAACCCCGCAGACGATGCGCAAGGACTTTGACCGGCGTGGCACCGACGGGGTTCACGTCCCCATGCATGTGCCGCCAGCTGGCTTGCGAGATCTCGTTCAAGCCTTGCGCAGTGTGAAAAATTTCGGTGGGATGGTGGTCACTGTGCCGCACAAGACAAGTATGGTTGGACTCTGTGATGTGGTGACGCCAGAGGCGCGTGCGGTCGGGGCGGTCAATATCGTACGACGCGAGTCAGATGGAACATTTGCCGGTGACATTCTGGATGGGAAGGGCTTTGTCGAGGGGTTAAGTCAAAACGGGTTCAAGCTCGAGGGACTGACCGTACTCCTCTGTGGCGCGGGCGGGGCAGCGCGTGCCATCGCGTTTGCGCTCGCGCAGGCTGGAATTCGAAAATTATCGATTCATAACCGAACACAAGCCGCCGCTCAGCAGATTCTTCATGGTGTCAAGACGCTATACCCTGCGGTTGAGACAGGACTAGGCTCTGAGGATCCCTCCGGCTTTGATTTGGTGGTCAATGCAACGTCTTTAGGGATGCGAGCTGAGGATCCGTTGCCCTTGGACGCGTCGCGTCTGGTTCCGACCCAAGTCGTCGCGGAAATCATCATGACGCCTAAGTTGACCCCCTTGCTTGAGCGCGCGCAGGCGAGGGGTTGTCGCATACAGTACGGCCTTCCGATGCTTGAGTGTCAGATTGAAATGATGGCGGATTTTATGGGGGTCGCAAAATAATGGAAACCTTTGATTATGTGATTGTTGGCGGCGGTACGGCCGCTTGTGTACTCGCGAATCGATTGACAGAAAATGGCCAGTATTCGGTGTTGATGCTTGAGGCAGGTGGAGAGCCCAAGAGCATGTGGATCAACATTCCCGCTGGCTTCACGAAACTGCTCAATGACCCCATCTATAACTGGCGTTTCGAGACCGAGCCTGAAGATAATGTACGGGGCCGTACGATTGCTATTCCGCGTGGAAAAGGGTTGGGCGGTTCAAGCTTGATCAACGGAATGATTTATGTGCACGGTCAGCCCGAAGACTACGATCACTGGGCCGCTTTGGGCGCGCAGGGCTGGTCTGCGAAAGACGTCATGCCTTACTTTAAGAAAATTGAAACCTATATGCCCGGAGGTGCGCATCGCGGAAGATCCGGGCCGATGCATATTCATCACGTGAGTGAACGTTTTCCGATTGCAGACGCTGTCATTGAGGCAGCGCGGCAGGATGGTCAGAAGCTGACGGAGGACTATAACGGTGTTGATCAAGAAGGTTTTGGCTACTACCAGGTGGCTCAAAAAGGTGGACAGCGTTGGAGTGCGGCCGATGGGTACTTGCAGCCTGTGCGTCATCGAAAAAACTTGACGGTACGGACCGGTGCGCATGTGACCAAAGTATTGCTCGCGCAAGGGCGTTGCACCGGAGTGTCGTATGTGCAGCAAGATGGCTTGCACGAGGTGGCAGCTAAGCGAGAGGTCATTATGGCGGCGGGTGCAGTGCAAACCCCGCAAATCTTAGAGCTCTCGGGGATCGGTGATCCATCGCTGTTACAAAAATTCGGGATCGCTTGTCTGCATGCTGCACCCCGTGTGGGTGAGAACTACATCGACCATTTTGCAACCCGCATGAATTGGCGCGTCAAAAATACGCAGACGCTTAATGAGCTGGCACAAGGCTGGCGCTTGGGCGTCGCTGCCTTGCAGTATTTTTTACAGCGCAAGGGGATACTCACCCTGGGGACGGGTCTAGTGCGGGGGTTTGTTAAGACGCGACCAGAGCTTGTGACACCAGATGTGCAGTATTTCTTTATGCACGCGAGCTATGCGAACGCCGCGATCCGTAAGCTCGATCATGCCCCGGGCATGACCATGGGGGTGTCTGGTATTCGTCCAACATCACAAGGTAGCATTCATATCAAATCTCCTGATCCGATGGCAGGGCCGTCAATACGCCCAAATTTTTTGGCTGACGACGCGGATCAGCAGTCGCTCATTGATGGCATGCGCATTGCGCGCCGTATTATGGGCCGCGACGCACTGAAGACTTATATCGACTTTGAAATGATGCCAGGCGATTCTGTGCAGACGGACGCGCAGTGGTTGGATTTCGCACGCAATAACGGACAAACCATCTATCACCCCGTCGCAACATGCCGTATGGGGACGGATGTCAATGCTGTGGTTGACGTACGGTTACGTTTTAAAGGGCTGAGTGGTCTTAGGATTGTTGACGCATCTGTCATGCCAGCGATGGTCTCAGGCAATACGCAAGGCCCCGTCATGATGATTGCGGAAAAAGGCGCAGAGATGATTCTTGAGGACGCCCTGGCGCACTAAGCGAGAGGTAGCGTGAGGTAGTGCTGCGCGAGTGTTTTAAAGGCAGCCACTCCGGCGTCGCGCCCTGTCTCCTCCGACACAATCTGACCCACCGCTTCGGCGATCGATGAGGCGAGCGCGGCGTCTAAAAACAGTAAGCGTGCGCGGCGTGCAAGAATGTCTTCGATCGTGCGCGCATACTCATGTCGTACGGCGAAGCGAACCATGGCCTCAGTGAGTCCTCCGCCTAATTCGCGCTGCGCGCCAGGTAACGTATTGATATAGGTGGCCTCGTCTCCGTAGGCGGCAATGCCAGGCGCTGCGCTCATGGGATGAGAGACGGCGTTGCCCGATTGCGCTCCCACAAGTGGGAGGTGTTCGGTTTGACACGGCGCACGCTGCGGTAAAAGTGACGCGCTCGTACACTGAGCCAAGACATCTTCGGCCATTGCACGATAGGTTGTCCACTTTCCTCCGGTCACTGTCACAAGCTTGCTCTTGCTGATGAGTACCGTATGCTCCCGACTGATTTTCTTGGTGTTGCCGCTTTCATCCTGTGGAGGCTTGACCAGAGGTCGTAAGCCCACCCAGATGCTTTTGATGTCTTCGCGCTGGGGTGCGCGCTTAAGGTAGCGTGCCGATTCGCGCAATATGAATTCCAGCTCTTCCTTAAAGGGCGTCGGCTCACGGCTTAAGTCGTGGCGAGGGGTATCTGTTGTGCCAATGATTACTTTGCCGAGCCATGGCACCGCAAACAACACACGGCCATCCGTCGTGTGGGGCACAATCAACGCATGATCACCTGGCAGAAATTCACGATCGACGACGATGTGTACGCCTTGGCTTGGTGCAACAATATTGGAATGGGATTCTTGACTTGCCTGTGCATCGAGATCGCGTAGCGCGTCGACCCACACCCCCGTGGCATTGACGACACAGGCGGCCTGAATGTTGTGTTGTTCAGCCGTCTCGGTATCGCGCACGATCAAGCCAGACACACGGCCGTTGGCGTGGGTGAGCGCGACCGCTTCGCAGTAGTTGAGCAGCAGCGCTTCATGTTGCGCAGCAGTGCGCCCTAAAGCGAGCGCGAGTCTCGCGTCGTCAAACTGCCCATCCCAATATTTGAC
>CAIUZV010000139.1 GCA_903903735.1 uncultured beta proteobacterium
CGCCTGCCCGAGACTGTTATTGATTTTGTGGGCACCGGTGTGGTTTAAGTCTTCGCGCTTGAACCAAATCTGCGCGCCCCCGAGCTCTTCGGACCAACGCCGTGCGTGGTAGACCGGCGTGGGACGACCCACAAAGTGCTTGAGTTCGTATTCAAATTCAGCCAGAAAGTCTGGATCATTACGGTATTTGTCGTAAGACAGACGCAATTCTTCAATCGCCTGCATCAGTGTCTCGGCGGCAAACACACCACCATAGGGACCAAAATGTCCTTTTGCGTCGGGGAAGTCGTAGGGTTTCAAGACCGTATCTCCGGGGCGAACCGCCCTGCGCGAGCAACAATATGCTCAGCATCAGCGTCTAGCGATTCAAACAGGTTGATTTTAGCAGTGTGTGCTGGGAAAAACCGCGCAAAATCCCTTAAAACTCAAGTGTCCGGACTGCTACAAGGCTGAATTTACCGGCGATGTGCCGTCAGAACGCCTGTCACCTCTTTAAGCGCGGACAACGCACGCTGCAGCTCAGCGCCATCGTGCACCTCCACCGTAAACGCCATATAGGCCATCGACGCCTTACTTTGCGTGTTCACAGCAATCACGTTAAGCCGCAGACGCGCAAACACTTCAGAGAGATCGCGCAGCAAGCCAGAGCGATCCTGGGCCTGAACGCTCAGGTCTACCGGGTAGACTGTCCCGGCCACGTTACCCCCCCAAGCCACTTCGATCACCCGTTCGGGTTGCCGCGCAGACAGGGTAGAGAAACTCGCGCAGTCCGCGCGGTGAATCGATACACCCCGTCCACGGGTCACAAAGCCCGTGATTTGGTCTGGGGGCGCTGGGCGGCAACAACGCGCCAGCTGAGTCATCAAGGAGCCCACGCCGACCACGAGCACTCCACTCTTTCCCGTCTGCGTTGCACTATCGGCGCGCGCGCTGTGCGACAACAGGGATTCAGGACGTAGCTCTTGTTCGGGGACGGCGGGCTGAAACACCGCGTCAATTTGGCGAAGACTAAATTCTTCCTTGGCAGCGGCCACGTAGAGATCTTCGGCATGGGCAAAACCCAGTTGCTGAGCAAGCTGCTCTAGGTTCACCGCCGTTTTACCGAGACGTTGTAGCTCTTTCTCGACCAGTGCCTGGCCCTGCACGGTACGTTGTTGTAACTCGATTGCATTGAACCAAGCACGCACCTTGGCGCGCGCTCTTGGGCTCGCAAGAAATCCTAATTGAAGGTTTAACCAGTCGCGGGAGGGACCACCGGACTTTGTCGTGACGATCTCGATTGTCTGTCCCGTTTGCAACTGCGTTTGCAAAGGCACCATCTGCCCATCAATGCGCGCGCCGCGGCAACGGTGACCCAAATCCGTGTGCAAGTGGTAAGCAAAATCTACGGGCGTCGCACCTGCAGGCAACTCAATGACGCGGGCTTGCGGGGACAAGACATAGATACGTTCTTCTGCCTGACGTTGCGTGCGGGCATTGGCCTCAGTGGTTGAACGATTGCCCGCCTCAGTATTCCAGGCAAGCAATTGTCGCATCCAGGCGAGCTGCTTGTCGTACTCTAGTGCACTCGCAGTGGCGGGCGCTTGTCCACCTTTGTTGCCCACCTCTTTGTAACGCCAGTGCGCAGCCATCCCGTATTCAGCAAACTCGTGCATGGACTGCGTACGGATCTGCACCTCAAAGGGACGCCCTGCCTCGTCCGCAACAACGGTGTGCAAGGACCGATAGCCATTGGGCTTAGGGCGCGAGATATAGTCATCGAACTCATCGGAGACCGGCACCCACCGCTCATGCACCAAGCCTAACGCGGTGTAACAGTCTCGCTCGTTTTGCACAATGATGCGCAACGCACGCACATCAAACAGCTTTGAAAAATCCAAATGCTTCAGTCGCATCTTGTTGTAAATGCTGTAGATGTGTTTGGGCCTTCCACTGACCTGCGCCACCACACCTAAAGTACGCAGGGCAGTATTCAACTCTTCGACCGCGCGCGCAATAAAGGCTTCACGTTCGACGCGTTTTTCTTCAAGTAGGCGGGCGATGTCTTTGTAGCGCGTCGGGTCAGTAAAGCGAAAGGCCAGATCTTCCATTTCCCACTTGATTTGCCAAATACCTAAACGGTTCGCCAACGGGGTGTACAAATCAAGTGTCTCGGCCGCGAGCAAGGGATCACAGACGACCTTGCTCGACGCGTGCCAGCGCAGGGTCTGCAACCTGGACGCTAGTCGAATCAACACAATGCGCAAATCAGCCGCCATCGCTAACAGCATCTTGCGCAACATTTCTTTTTGGGCCATCGGATCGACCGCGGTGTCGCTCGCCCCTTTGGCGATCGACCCTAGCCGCAGCAAGGCGCGTGTGCCCTGCACTAAGCGGGCCACTTCCGCAGAACTGGGAGCAGTCGGCGCACCAGGGTTAGATGCGCGCTGCGGCTCGGCCCCCGGATCCTCTGACACACCGATCAGTAAAGCCGCACAGCGCGTGGCTGCATCGGCCTGCAGATCCGACAAAATCTGAGCTGAGCCCAGTGCGTGTTCGATATGTGTCTCGCCCAACGCATTGTGCAGTGTGGCTAGACGCGCACACGCCCACCGTGCCGTCTGACGCACCTGCTCCTGATCGTCTGGGGTTAAACCCGCGACCAGGGGCTCGAGCGCAGAATCGGTGAGCTGCGTGGGCAAAATAGCAAGTTAAATCGCGGCAGTCACCACGATTTCAACTTTGTAGTCCGCACTTGCCAAGCGCGCTTCAATCGTGGCGCGCGGAGGGGCATGGCCATCAGCCACCCAAGCGTCCCACGCTTTGTTCATCCCGTCGAACTCTTTCATGTTGGCCACGAAAATCTGGGCCATCAAGATCTTGGTCTTGTCCGAGCCAGCCGTTGCCAGCAATTTATCAATGACCGCCAAAATTTGGGTCGTCTGACCCGTGATGTCTTGGGTCGTATCGTCAGCCACCTGGCCTGCCAGGTAGGCAACGCCATTGTGAACGGCCATATCTGAAAGTCGCTTACCGACGTTTACACGAGTGATCTTGCTCATAGTGATTCCTTTGGTTAATCAGGCGGGTGGCAACTCAAACACCTGACGCAAATACGTCAGATAGGCCTTGTCGTCGCACATGGTTTTTTCAGGCGCATCAGACACTTTGGCAACAGGCTGACCGTTGCAGCGAATCATTTTCATCACGACTTGTAGGGGTTCGTACCCTAAATCGTTGGTGAGATTGGTTCCAATACCGAAGGCTGTTCGACAGCGTCCGGCGAACCTGCGGGTCAGCTCAATCGCAAGTGGAAATGTTAACGCATCCGAAAAAATCAGGGTCTTGGCACGCGGATCCACGCGATTCGCCTCGTAGTGCGCAATCATGCGCTCCCCCCACTCAAAGGGATCTCCCGAATCGTGTCGCGCGCCGTCAAATAACTTGCAGAAGTACATATCAAAGTCGCGTAAAAAGGCGTTCATCCCATACACATCTGACAGCGCGATCCCCAAATCCCCACGGTACTCCTTTGCCCACATCTCAAAGGCATACACCTGCGAATCACGCAAGCGCGGACCGAGCGCCTGACACGCCTGAAGATACTCGTGCGCCATCGTGCCTAAGGGCAACACGCCATGACGCATCGCCAGCCACACGTTGCTGGTTCCAGCGAAATGCGCGCCCATCTGCGCCTTCATGGTGGTCAAGACTTCCTCGTGCCAGACTTGCGAAAACCTGCGCCGCGTCCCGTACTCGGCCACCCGAAACTCGCTCAAGTCGTTCGCCTCAAGCACCAGCTTCATTTTGTTTTGCAAGCGGGCGCGCCCCTCCGCCCAGTTTGGCTCCTGGCAGGTTCGCCGAAAATACACTTCATTGACGATCGCCAGCACGGGGATTTCAAACAAGATGGTGTGCAGCCAGGAACCCTTGACGGAAATCGCGATTTCGCCCGGGCCCTCGCCCTCAGAGACCGAAATACATTTTTCTGGCAGATGAAACAGCCCAAGGAAGTCGATGAAATCGCTCTTAATGAAGCGCAGGCTGCCCAAATAGGCAAGCTCAGCCTCAGAGAAGCGTAACTGGCACAGGCTGTGGATCTCGGCGCGTATCTCATCCAGGTAAGGCCTGAGATCCACACCCTGGTTGCGACACTTATAACGATATTCGGCCTGCGCAGCAGGGAAATGATGCAACACCACTTGCATCATGGTGAACTTGTAGAGATCCGTATCGAGCAGTGACTTAATAATCATGTCTGTGCCTAAAGTATTTCTAAAACCTTAGCACAAGCACTTTCGTTATCAGGGATATCCCGAGCCTGACGCGTAAGTTTGGTTAAACTAAGCATTCATTCGATTCACTGGCTCAAAAATAGTGCCCGCCCGATCGCTTTCATAACCTCCCTTCTGGTGGAACCCATGACTCACGTCGTGACTGAAAACTGTATCAAGTGCAAATTTACGGATTGCGTA
>CAIUZV010000140.1 GCA_903903735.1 uncultured beta proteobacterium
CGGCCTGCATGGCCATCTACGCGGAAGGTGATGAGGCGGCTGCGAAATATACGTCCCGCTCTAATTTGGTCGCAGTCATCACCAACGGGACCGCCGTGCTTGGATTAGGCAATATCGGCCCCCTCGCCGCCAAGCCAGTCATGGAGGGCAAAGGGTGCCTCTTTAAAAAGTTTGCTGGCATCGATGTTTTTGATATCGAACTCGCTGAAACAGATCCAGACAAGTTGGTGGACATCATTGCCGCGTTAGAGCCCACGCTCGGCGGGATCAATTTGGAAGACATCAAAGCACCGGAATGCTTCTACATTGAACGCAAGTTACGCGAGCGCATGAAGATCCCGGTCTTCCATGACGATCAGCATGGCACGGCCATCATTTCCTCTGCAGCCATCATGAACGGTCTCAAGGTCGTCGGCAAACGCATGGACCAGGTCAAGCTTGTGGTGTCGGGTGCTGGTGCGGCGGCGATTGCCTGCCTGGATTTACTGGTGCACCTAGGCATTTCCAAAAAGAATATCTTCGTATGCGACTCTCGCGGCGTGATCTGGGAAGGCCGCGAGGCGGACATGGAAGAAAACAAAAAACGTTACGCGCAACAAACCTCGCTGCGCACGCTCGCAGACGCAATGGTGGGCGCAGATGTTTTTCTGGGATGTTCGGCTGCCGGTGTTGTGAATGCCGACATGGTCAAAAGCATGGGAACACAGCCCTTGATTCTGGCACTCGCCAACCCAGAGCCTGAAATTCGCCCAGAGATCGCCAAGGCGGCTCGGCCAGATTGCATTATTGCAACGGGCCGTTCCGACTACCCCAACCAAGTCAATAACGTGCTGTGCTTCCCCTTCATCTTTCGTGGCGCACTCGATGCAGGCGCAAGCCGCATCACGGAAGAAATGAAACTAGCTTGCGTCAAAGCAATCGCAGAGCTCGCCGAAGCCGAGCAAAGCGACGAGGTGGCGCAGGCGTACGCGGGGCAGGACTTAACCTTTGGTCCCGATTACATCATTCCGAAACCGTTTGATCCAAGACTGATCGTGCAAATCGCCCCGGCCGTTGCACAAGCAGCGGCAGACTCTGGTGTGGCCCGCCGCCCTATTAAAGACATGGAGGCCTATAAACAAAAGCTGCTGGCAATGGTGTATCACTCTGGTCAGCTGATGAGCCCTCTCTTCACACAGGCCAAGCGAGCCCCCAAACGCGTCATCTATGCGGACGGCGAAGACGAGCGCGTACTGCGCGCAGCACAGACCGTCTCAGATGAAAAGATCGCTTACCCCATCCTGATTGGTCGCCCCTCAGTGATCAATATGCGTATCCAGAAAATGGGGCTACGCCTAGAGGCCGGCAAAAACGTCGAGATCGTCGATCCGGAGGACGATGCGCGCTTTACAGAGTCGTGGAATGAATACTACCGACTCAAGGGCCGTGACGGCATCACGCCGACAATCGCCAAAGCCATGGTTCGCAAGCACAACACCTTGATCGCCGTGCTACTCCTTAAGCGCGGCGATGCGGATGCCGTGCTGTGTGGCGTGACCAGCCGCTTCGACAACCAGCTTAAGTATGTGGAAGACGTGATCGGCATGCAGCCAGGCGCCTCAACCTTTGCCACGATGAACGTACTGATGCTGCCCGATCAGACCTTGTTCATCTGCGACACCCATGTCAACGAGAATCCTAGCGCTGAACAGGTTGCAGACATGACGATTCAGGCCGCCGCTGAAGTGCGACGTTTCGGGATTGTGCCAAAGGTCGCGTTGCTGTCTCACTCTAATTTTGGTAGCCGACCAACTGATTCATCACGCAAGATGGCCCATGCGCGCAAGATGATTACAGAGCGCGCCCCAACACTTGAAGTTGACGGCGAGATGCACGCTGACTCGGCGCTTTCAGAGAGCATCCGTATGGCGAGCTATCCCGACAGCACTTTAAAGGGCACAGCGAACCTACTCATTACGCCCAATCTCGACACAGGTAACGTGACCTACAACTTGCTAAAGATGACGGGCAGTAATGGGATCGCAATGGGTCCTGTCCTGCTTGGTGCAGCGCGCCCTGTGCATATTCTGACAACGAGTGCGACGGTAAGGCGTGTGATTAACATGACTGCCCTAGCGGTCGTGGACGCACAAATGGAAGCAGAAAAAAGATAGTCAGCACTACACATAAAAAAAGACTGCCATTTGGCAGTCTTTTTTTATTCTGTCCGCTCGGACGTGGGGCGCTGGAGCAGACGTCGCGACCGATTACTTACGCTTTGGCACCGGACGCGAAACCGAACCTTGATACAGCTGGCGTGGACGGCCAATCTTGTACTCAGGATCAGAGATCATTTCATTCCATTGTGCAATCCAGCCCACGGTACGTGCCAAGGCGAAGATGGCAGTAAACAAGGCTGTTGGCACACCGATTGCGCGTTGAACGATACCAGAGTAGAAGTCAACGTTCGGATACAACTTACGATCGACAAAGTACTTGTCTTCCAGGGCGATACGCTCAACTTCCATCGCAAGCTTAAACAGAGGATCGTTTTCCAGACCCAACGCAGCCAACACTTCTTTACAAGTCTGCTGCATGAGCTTGGCACGTGGATCATAGTTTTTGTAGACGCGGTGCCCAAAGCCCATCAGGCGCACGCCAGAGTTCTTGTCTTTGACTTGCTCCATGAACTCACCGACTTTGGCCATCCCACCCCTAGCCTGCAATTCTTCTAGCATCTGCAAGCAGGCTTCGTTCGCACCGCCGTGAGCAGGACCCCACAAACACGCCACACCCGAAGCGATTGCTGCGAATGGATTAGTGCCGGACGAACCGCACAGACGCACCGTTGAGGTCGAAGCATTCTGCTCGTGGTCTGCATGCAAAATAAAGATGCGATCAAGCGCGCGCTCGACGACTGGATTCACCACATATTCTTCGCAAGGCGTTGCGAACATCATGCGCAAGAAGTTGCCGGTGTAGGACAAGTTGTTTTGTGGGTAAATGTAAGGCTGACCTTGCGAATATTTATAGGCCATCGCAACCAGTGTCGGCATTTTTGCGATCAAACGAATAGCCGAAACGTGGCGGTGATGCGCATTCGTGATGTCAGTCGAGTCATGATAAAAGGCAGAGAGCGCCCCCACCAACCCCGTCAACACCGCCATGGGGTGTGCATCGCGACGAAAACCGCGCAGAAAGAAATGCATCTGCTCGTTGACCATCGTGTGACGCATCACCAAGCTATTGAAATCTTTTTTCTGGGTACTGTCTGGCAACTCACCATTCAGAATAAGGTAGCTGATGTCCATGAAGTCGGAACCCACGGCGAGCTCTTCAATCGGATAGCCGCGATACAACAACTCGCCCTTGTCGCCATCGATATAGGTAATGTCGGACGAACACGAAGCGGTGGAGAGAAAACCTGGGTCGTAGGTAAACAGACCTGTTTGGCCGTAAAGCTTACGAATATCGATGACCTGAGGGCCGACCGAACCGTTATACATTGGAAACTCGACGGAGGGACTGCCGTCGGAGAACGAGAGCGTAGCTTTTTTGTCGGACAGTTTCATCGTTGGGTTCCTTCTGTAAAGTTCTCGATTTAATATCAGCTAGGCAGTCAATCCCTACCTAAGCCGCGCGCAACTGCGTTAACACAGACTTAACCTCTGGCTTATCAAGCGCCCCTTCGGGTTCGATGCGCGCCAAAAGCAAATCTAACAATTCATTATCACCCAGCTCAAATAATTGAGTGAGCGCGCTCACATCAAGGTCAGTGAGCGTCGTCTCATGCTCATCCAGAAAGCGGGTAATGATGAGATCGTTCTCTAACAGGCCGCGACGCGCACGCCAACGTAGGCGTGTGCGATCGAGATCTGTTAGTTTGCTCATGCTTTTAACCTTATACCGTACGGCGGACCAGCATTTCTTTAATCTTGCCAATTGCACGCGTCGGATTCAAACCTTTCGGGCACACATCAACACAGTTCATGATGGTGTGGCAACGGAACAAACGGTAAGGATCTTCAAGATTGTCCAGACGCTCGCCCGTTGCGTGATCGCGCGTATCCGCAATAAAACGGTACGCCTGCAACAGGCCAGCAGGGCCTACAAACTTATCAGGGTTCCACCAAAACGACGGGCACGACGTCGAACAGCATGCGCACAAAATGCATTCATACAGACCGTCGAGTTCTTCGCGTGCAGCAGGAGTCTGCAGACGCTCTTTCTCTGGAGGGGCCGTGTCGTTAATCAGATAAGGACGAATCGAGTGGTACTGATTGAAGAAGTGCGTCATATCAACAATCAGGTCACGAATCACTGGCAAGCCTGGCAATGGTCGCAACACAACAGGCTCCTTTAGCTCGAGCATGTTGGTCGTACAAGCCAAACCGTTTTTGCCGTTGATGTTCATGGCGTCTGAACCACAGACACCTTCACGGCATGAACGACGCAACGCCAAGCTGTCATCCACATCCATCTTGATACGCATCAGCGCATCAAGCAACATTTTGTCAGTGGGCTGCAGCTCAACTTCGAGCTTTTGCATGTAGGGACGCTCGTCCTTGTCTGGATCGTAGCGGTAGATTTCAAACTTCACGATGCGTTTGGTGCTCATGATGTGTTCCAGGTGTCCTGATCTTAAAATGTACGCGTCTTGGGAGGGAAACTATCAACGGTGAGAGGCTGCATTTGCACCGGTTTGTAATCCAGTCGATTGCCCTTGGAATACCAAAGCGTGTGCTTGATCCAGTTATCGTCGTCACGGTTTGGATGGTCATCCAACGCGTGTGCGCCACGACTTTCGGTGCGGGCTGCGGCGGAGTGAATCGTCGAGCGTGCAACTTCAATCATGTTGCTAAGTTCCAGCGCTTCAATACGAGCCGTGTTGAACACCTTCGACTTATCTTGGAAAGCGATGTTGTCGACTTTTTCAGCCAACGCATCAATCTTAGCCACGCCTTCCTTCAGAGACGCCATGGTACGGAATACGCCGCAATGCTGCTGCATCGCGTTACGAATTTCGTTACCCACCACCTGCGTGCGCTCACCGGTTGTACGCGACTCAAGCTTGTTCACGCGATCCAAGGAGAAATCCACCGAAGCCTGTGGCAGCGGCTGATGCGAACGCTGACGTTCTGGGTGCGCAGCAACAATATGATTGCCCGCAGCACGACCAAACACGATCAAGTCGAGCAGCGAGTTTGTACCCAAGCGGTTTGCGCCGTGCACGGAAGTGGCCGAGCACTCGCCAATCGCATAAAGACCATTCACGATTTGAGCCTCTTTACCATCCCACACCGTCACTTGGCCGTGGTAGTTACAGGGAATACCACCCATCTGATAGTGAATCGTTGGCACAACAGGAATCGGCTCTTTCGTTGCATCGACGTTGGCAAACTTATGGCCAATTTCAAGAATCGAAGGCAGACGCTTGTTAATGACGTCAGCACCCAAGTGATCCAGCTTCAAGTGCACATAAGCACCGTCCGGACCGCAGCCGCGACCTTCTTTAATTTCTTGGTCCATACAACGCGAAATGAAGT
Organism: uncultured beta proteobacterium; assembly: GCA_903903735.1. Classification (GTDB taxonomy): domain Bacteria; phylum Pseudomonadota; class Gammaproteobacteria; order Burkholderiales; family Burkholderiaceae_B; genus Zwartia. The sequence goes on from CAIUZV010000140.1 coordinate 5,526, forward strand.
CACGCGGAGCCAAGTCTTTGAGCGTCGGAGCGTAACGCTCCATAAAACGCTCACCGTCTTTGTTCAACAGGATTCCGCCCTCGCCGCGCACACCCTCAGTAATGAGGACGCCCGCGCCCGCAACACCGGTTGGGTGGAACTGCCAGAACTCCATATCCATCATCGGGATACCAGCGCGCGCCGCCATGCCCATGCCGTCACCGGTATTGATGAAGGCATTGGTCGAGGCGGCCCAAATACGTCCCGCGCCGCCCGTGGCGATCACAGTCGTTTTGGCTTCGAAAATATAGATTTCACCGGTTTCCATCTCGAGTGCCGTCACACCCAAGACATCACCCGCGTCGTTACGAATCAGATCCAGCGCCATCCACTCAACGAAAAACTGGGTACGTGACGCCACGTTGCGTTGGTATAGCGTATGGAGCAAAGCATGGCCGGTACGGTCAGCGGCGGCACAAGCACGTTGAACAGGCTTTTCGCCGAAGTTGGCCGTGTGTCCACCGAACGGACGCTGATAGATCGTGCCATCAGGGTTACGGTCGAAAGGCATACCGAAGTGCTCGAGCTCATAGACAGCATTGGGCGCTTCACGACACATGAATTCGATTGCGTCTTGGTCACCTAACCAATCCGAGCCCTTCACTGTGTCATACATGTGCCAGTACCAGTTGTCTTCGCTCATGTTGCCAAGCGATGCACCGATACCGCCTTGGGCAGCAACCGTGTGCGAACGGGTTGGGAACACTTTCGACAACACGGCAACAGACAGCCCAGCGTTTGCGAGCTGCAAGGAACAACGCATACCGGCACCGCCGGCACCCACGACCACCACATCAAACTGACGGCGCGGTAAAGAAGATTTGACAGC
>CAIUZV010000141.1 GCA_903903735.1 uncultured beta proteobacterium
ACAAGAATGGCATCGACGCCGTTCTGGCAGATCTTCGCGCACGCGGCGAAGTCGCTTAAAGGAGGCCATCATGGCAAAAGGTGCACGCGAAAAAATCAAACTTGAGTCCAGCGCTGGAACAGGTCATTTCTACACAACCACAAAAAACAAACGCAATATGCCTGAGAAAATGCTGATCAAGAAGTTTGATCCAGTCGCTCGCAAGCACGTTGACTACAAAGAAACCAAACTCAAGTAATTTGAATCCATAGTCCGGTTTCTGCCCAAACAGCCTCGCTTAGCGAGGCTGTTTGTTTTTATGCCTTCTATTGCAGCCCCCACTGCGCGTCGACTAGGGAACAAAGAGCGTACCGCCCTATAATGTCACGATAGATTGACGTATTGTGCGTCTCACCTTTTTTTGGCTGTATTCATGCAGGAACGCTACCAACCCAACGCCGTAGAAACGGCCGCCCACGCTAACTGGGACTCTCGCGACGCCTACCTCGTCACCGAGAATGCAAAAAATGCTTCGGGAGAACCCAAGCCCAAGTTTTATGCTTGCTCGATGCTGCCATACCCCAGCGGTAAATTGCACATGGGTCATGTGCGCAACTACACCATCAATGACATGATGGCGCGGCAGCTGCGCATGCGCGGCTACAACGTTTTGATGCCAATGGGCTGGGATGCCTTTGGGATGCCGGCTGAAAACGCCGCCATGAAGTCCAACGTTCCTCCCGCAAAATGGACGTACGACAACATCGCTTACATGAAGAAGCAAATGAAGGCGATGGGCTTGGCGATCGACTGGACACGTGAAATGTGCGCCTGCGATCCCAAGTACTACAAATGGAATCAGTGGCTCTTTTTAAAGATGCTTGAAAAAGGCATCGCTTATCGTAAAACACAGGTTGTGAACTGGGACCCAGTGGACAACACCGTGCTGGCAAACGAGCAAGTGATCGACGGTCGCGGCTGGCGCTCTGGCGCACCCGTTGAAAAGCGCGAAATCCCGGGCTACTACTTGCGCATCACTGACTATGCGAGCGAACTGCTTGAGCAAGTGCAAACAGGCTTGGCAGGATGGCCTGACCGTGTGCGCGCCATGCAAGAAAACTGGATCGGTAAAAGCGAAGGGGTGCGCTTTGCCTTTACGCACGGCATTAAAGATGCCGAAGGCAAGCTAATCCAAGACGGCAAAATGTTTGTGTTCACCACGCGTGCTGACACCATCATGGGTGTCACGTTCTGTGCGGTCGCGCCTGAGCATCCACTGGCCACGCACGCTGCACGCAGCAACCCTGCCCTCGCTACGTTTATCGAACAGTGCAAGCAAGGTGGCACGACTGAGGCCGAACTCGCCACGCGTGAGAAAGAAGGCCTGGATACCGGATTGACCGTCACGCACCCGCTGACTGGGCAACACGTTGCCCTGTGGGTGGGCAACTATGTATTGATGAGCTATGGCGATGGCGCTGTGATGGGCGTACCTGCCCACGACGAACGCGACTTTGCTTTTGCAAACAAGTATGGTCTAGCGATCACGCAAGTTGTTCAGATTGGCGACAAGCCCTTTGACAACAAGGTGTGGCACGAATCCTATGGGGACAAGCAGTCTGGTCATCTGATCAACTCGGGTGAATATAACGGCCTGAACTTTATGCAAGCCATTGATGCGATCTCGGGCAAGCTCGAGTCTCTCGGCTTGGGCACGCGCCAAACGACTTGGCGCTTGCGCGACTGGGGCATCTCGCGCCAACGTTATTGGGGCACGCCCATCCCAATCATTCACTGCGAGGACTGTGGTGCTGTGCCGGTGCCAGAAAAAGATCTACCCGTCATCTTGCCCGAGGACCTGATCCCCGACGGCAGCGGCAACCCCCTTGCCAAGCATGAAGGCTTCTTGTCATGTCATTGCCCGAGCTGCGGCAAACCAGCAAAACGCGAAACCGACACGATGGATACGTTCGTCGATTCGTCGTGGTATTTCATGCGTTACACCTCGCCTGGTAATGATCAACAAATGGTCGATGCACGCAACGATTACTGGATGCCGATGGATCAATACATCGGTGGCATCGAGCATGCGGTATTGCACCTGCTGTACGCGCGCTTCTGGACGCGCGTGATGCGCGACTTAGGCTTGGTTAAGTTCGATGAGCCCTTCACCAAACTACTTTGCCAGGGCATGGTGCTCAACCACATCTATTCAGCAAAGAATGAAAAAGGTGGGATCGAATATTTCTGGCCAGAAGACGTTGACAATGTGTACGACGCGAAAGGTTCCATTACGGGCGCAACGCTCAAAAGCGATGGTCGTCACATTACCTATGGTGGCGTGGGCACAATGTCCAAGTCAAAAAACAACGGCGTGGATCCTCAGTCCTTGATCGACACACAAGGTGCGGACACTGCGCGTCTATTCGTCATGTTCACGAGCCCACCCGAGCAGACACTTGAGTGGTCGGACTCTGGGGTGGAAGGCTCGAACCGCTTTTTACGTCGCCTCTGGTCGCTTTGCTACCAAAAGCAAGCAGAGGTTGCGGCAGGTCTAAAAGTACCTACTACTGACTGGGCAGCAGCTAGCAACGATATCAAGAAGCTTCGCTTTGAAATCTACACGTTGCTCAAGCAAGCAGACTATGACTACCAGCGCATTCAGTACAACACGGTTGTCTCTGCCTGCATGAAAATGCTCAATGCGATTGACGACGCCTCGCTGGGGGATTCAAACTTTGCCAAGGCTGCGGTTGCAGAAACCTTGGGGGTATTGCTGCGAGTGCTCTACCCCGTTGTTCCCCACGTCACCTGGGACCTCTGGGCAGAGTTGGGCTACGGCGCGATTTATGGTGACTTGCTCGATGCGCCGTGGCCTGTTGTCGATGAAACTGCACTGATCACCGATGAAATTGAACTCGTCTTGCAAATCAACGGTAAGCTTAGGGGTAGCCTCAATGTTGCACGCGAAGCCACCCGCGAACAAATTGAACAATTGGCAGCCACGCATGAGGCCGTCCAACGGAATCTGGAAGGCCGCGCTCCAAAACGTATCATTGTCGTGCCTGGCAAACTCGTCAACGTAGTCGGTTAATAGGACAAAGCCTGATGAACAACCGCCTGACAGACCATTCTTGTTTTCGCAATGCGCTCGCGCAAGCGTGGCGCTGGGTCGTTGTGGGCATGAGCAGCCTGCTGCTTACAGGCTGCGGATTTAAGATGCAAGGCGCCACGCCCTTACCTTTTAATTCGCTGCACATCACGATTCCACAGAACTCGCAATTTGGTGCGGATGTACGTCGTGCCATTCGAGCGGTCTCACCTGACACACGCCTGATCGAGCTCAACGATATCGTTGTCCGGCCTCGGGATATGAAAGAGGATGAGGATGTTCAAGACAAAGCCATTCAGAACAATATTAAAGCCAACCAAGTGCGCAAGCTCGCTCAGGCACGCCTCGAACAACTGGGTGAAGAGCGGCAAACTCGCATCGTTGCACTCAACGCGCAAGGTAAGGTAGAAGAATTTGAGCTGACACTTAAATTTACGTTCCGACTCGTCAACGCCAAGGATCAAATCATTCTGCCTGCAACAACCTTAACGACCGCGCGAAGCATGCCGTTTGACGAGCGAGTCGTGCAAGCTAAAGAAGGTGAGGCTGCCACACTTTTTAGAGACATGCAGAAAAGTCTTGTGACGCGAATCGTCCGGCGTATTACGGCGCCAGACATCACACAACGTTGGGAAACTTTGTCTAATGCAAAGGGCGAAGAGGCTGAAGAAATCGAAACGGTTGCTCCCGTCAATGAGCCAAGCTCTGTACCGCCAATGTGGCAAAACCCTTCGCTCCTACAGCCACCCGTTTCAATCAACCCTCAATAGACTGGATAACGGGTGGATCCTGAGCGCCTCATTGACAGTCTCCGTCGCCCTGGTGCAAGCCTGGCGGCGTTGTATGTCGTGAGTGGCGATGATCCCTTACTCACAATTGAAGCCGCAGACGCGTTGCGTGCGATCGGCAAGGCAGCCGGATACCTTGAGCGCACCTCTTTCCTAATGGATGCACGCAGCGACTGGAGCACGCTCAGCGTATCGAGCCAAAGCGGCTCGTTATTTGGTGACAAGCAACTCGTTGAGCTCGCCCTCCCGACCGGTAAGCCTGGCAAACAAGGCGCCGATGCGCTCATCGCCCTAGCCGCTCGTTGCGCGGGTGTCGCGGACGGCGATGTGCTGACAATTGTTTCTCTACCCAAGCTAGATAAGACGACTCGCGACAGCAAATGGGCTACCGCCCTACTGAACGCGGGTACCGTACTGGACATGCCCAATATCGAGCGAGCCCAATTGCCGCAATGGATCTCTAAACGGCTTGCCCGGCAGTCACAACAAGCGACCCCTGAAACACTCAATTGGCTAGCCGACAAAGTCGAAGGCAACTTGTTAGCCGCCCATCAAGAAATCCTCAAGCTTGGACTGTTGTTCGAACCAGGCATGCTCGACGCCGCAGAAGTTGAACAAGCGGTGATGAACGTCGCGCGTTATAACGTGTTCGGACTACGAGACGCGATGCTTGCCGGGGATGTCCCCAGAATGCTGCGCATGATGTCTGGACTCAAAGCCGAAGGTGAAGCCTTACCCCTCGTACTGTGGGCGGTCGGTGAAGAGATCCGATCACTTGCGCGAGCGGCGCAGGCTGCTGCAGCAGGACAAGACATGGCGAGCGTGCTACGCTCACAGCGTATTTTTGGACAGCATGAGCGCTTAGCGCGCGAGGCGATTGCTCGTGTTCCCTCCCGCAGTTGGCCGGCTGCCGTTCAGCATGCGCACGAAGTCGATCGCTTGATAAAGGGTCTGCATGTTGCGGGACGTCTCCAAGACCCTTGGGAAGAAATGAGCCGCTTAGCGATGCGCGTAGCCGTGTCGCCTGCTAGGCCTTAATGAGTACTTTAATCATGACCATACAAGAATCTATGCAGCGGATTGGCCGTCAGGCGCGAAGCGCCTCGCACGCGATGCTGCGCGCAAACGATCAACAAAAAGCGTTGGCCCTCGAAACGATGGCACGGGAACTCGATGCGCAACGCAACAGCCTGCGCGCTGCGAACAAACTCGATCTTGAGGCAGGCCGGACAAAACAATTGGCCGCGCCCCTACTCGATCGCTTGACGTTATCCGACCGCACGATTGACACAATGATTGCGGGCTTGCGTCAAATCGCCAAGATGGCAGATCCGGTTGGTAGTTTGACGGCAACCTCGGTTCGCCCAAATGGCATGCAGGTTGCACAAATGCGTGTCCCGCTGGGTGTCATTGGCATCATTTATGAGTCACGTCCAAACGTCACCATTGATGCGGCAGCACTCTGTCTGAAATCTGGCAATGCGACAATTTTACGTGGGGGTAGCGAAGCGCTGCACTCGAATCTCGCCTTGGGGAAGATTATTCGAACGGGTCTACACGCCGCCGGACTACCTGAGCATGCTGTGCAAGTCGTCGACACTCCTGATCGTGCTGCCGTTGGCGCAATGATCACCATGACCGACTCGATCGATGTCATCATTCCGCGTGGTGGCAAAGAACTGATAAAACGCCTGGCGGACGAGGCACGCGTCCCGATGATCAAACACTTGGACGGCAATTGCCACGTCTATGTGGATAGTCATGCAGATCTACGACAGGCCGCAGACATTGCATTTAATGCCAAGACATATCGCTATGGCGTTTGCGGTGCGATGGAGACGCTCTTAGTGCATAAAGACATCGCAGAAAATTTCTTGCCTGAGCTCGGCAAACGGCTGGTCGTACATGGTGTTGAGTTGCGCGCTTGCTCGCGTGGACGGGTGCTTTTGCCTAAGGCCTTACTGGCCACTGATGAAGATTGGGCAACCGAATATCTCGGGCCTATCCTTGCCATTCGCGTGGTGGATTCGATTGATGAGGCCATCGCGCACATCACGCGCTGGGGTTCTGGACATACGGATTCCATCGTCACCGAGCAGATTCAAGCGGCGCAGCAGTTTCAACGCGAAGTCGATTCAAGCTCTGTCTACGTGAATCTGCCGACCTGCTTTGCAGATGGTTTTGAATATGGTCTTGGCGCGGAAATTGGCATTTCGACAAATCGTTTGCACGCGCGTGGTCCTGTAGGTTTAGAGGGGCTCACCACGCTCAAGTGGGTATTGCAAGGCAACGGACAAATCCGAGGATAGGATCTACATCATGCTTTGGATCAAAACATTTCATATTGTGTTCGTTGCCTCGTGGTTCGCTGGCTTGTTTTATTTACCGCGTATTTTTGTGAATATGGCGCAGCAACAGGATCCGCACACACAAAAAGTGTTGCTGGGTATGTCGCGCCGACTGTTTCGGTTCACGACCATACTAGCGATCCCGGCCATCGCACTCGGACTATGGCTCTATATTGGTTATGGCATCGGAAGAGGCCCCGGCAATGGCTGGATGCACGCAAAACTAGTACTCGTTGCTTTAGCGCTTGGTTATCACCATGGATGTGGCGTGTTGCTACGCAAGTTTGAAGCAGGCGCCAACACACACTCGCATGTTTTTTATCGTTGGTTCAATGAAGCGCCAGTATTAATCCTGACTGCTGCGACAGCATTTGTCGTGGTCAAGCCCTTTTAAAGAAACACTATGTCTGAGCAGGACTCCAAGCGTGCCACGCTGAGTGTAAAAAAACGCACTGTTACAACCCCAAGTGCGCGTGATGAAAAGCCTCGCTTGCGAGCCGGTGCGCGTGGACGTCAGGTCGCGCAACTAAAGCTTGCGAAAGACAAAACGAAACGCTCGGCGCCACCGACTGCCGAGGTTTCTGCCCCTCGGGCCGAACACTTTGCGCCGACCTATACTGCTGCTCCACCAAAAACGCGCTCGCCGCGAAGCAGCGGCCCCAAAGCCTTGCCGCAAGTTGGCCATCAACGGGCGCCTGAAGAAAAAATATTCATTCCGCAAGTCGATGTCTTTGTACCTCAAGGCAATGGGGTTGAAACCTTTCATATCTTTGCGCCGTGTCCGATGGGACTGGAAGAAGCACTTGCCGCAGAGCTCAGTGCGCTAGGCTATGACGGAGTGTCTGCCACGCGAGCTGGCTGTCATTTTGTAGCAGACTGGTGGGGAATCCAGCGTGCGAATTTGTACTCCCGCCTTGCGACACGCATTCTGGTGCGGGTGGGCCAGGCGCCTGTGCAACGTGAAGACGATATCCTTGAACTTGCGCGCAGCATTGCCTGGGAGCGGTGGTTCGGTGCTGAACACACCTTGCGCGTGGACACCTCGGCCGTCAAAAGTCCGATGCAAAGCCTGCAGTACTGCAATCTGCGCGCCAAAGATGGGATCTGTGACCGCTTGCGTGAACTAGAGGGGGAGCGCCCCTCTATCGACACCGTACGCCCCGATGCACGGGTACATTTATTTTTGTCTCAAGATACCGCAACACTTTATCTGGATACTTCGGGTGAGTCGCTGTTTAAGCGCGGCTGGCGCCTGGACAAAGGAGATGCCCCGCTGCGCGAGAACCTCGCAGCAGGTATCTTGGCTTTGTCAGGATGGGATCCTGAGGCGGCCCTGCTTGATCCCTTTTGTGGCAGCGGCACCATCCTCATTGAAGCGGCGTGGATCGCTCTGGGGGTGCCTCCCGGCATTACACGCCCCTTTGGCTTCGAACGTTTGCGCGATCACGATTCGCACAGCTGGGAAGACGCCAAGGACGAAGCGCGTAGCCGCATCCTTCCAGAGCTCGAAACACCCCTCATCGGTATTGATGCAGATCCGCTCGCTATCGAAGCTGCGCAGCGCAATGCCGAACGTGCTTATCTGACCGAAGACACCATCCGCTTTGAAGTGGGTGACGCACGAGATGCCATTGCACCGGCGCCGACAGGCTGGCTGGTGACCAACCCTCCTTACGGCGAGCGCCTGGCAGAAGAAGACCTCGCATTCTGGCGCGAATGGTCTGCAAATCTCAAGCGCGAGTTTGCCGATTGGCAAGTCAGCATCATTACTTCGGATCTTGACTTACCCAAACACCTGCGTCTGAAGGCCAACCGGCGCACACCTGTCTTTAACGGAGCGCTCGATTGCAGACTCTTTAGTTTTGAGCTGGTGGCAGCAAGCTATCGGGACTAAATCGGCCGGACAACTGCTCCACAGTTGAGTCAATTTTTGAATTGATTTCCCACAAAAATGTTGTCGCAACGCAACATTTCCGCATAGATTAGGGTTATCCCTTAAATCCATTTGCATGATCAAGGGTTTTCCCTCATAATAGGGTTATCCCTAATCCACACAGGAAATCATCATGCAAACAACAAACACCATACGCTTGACCGATGCGCGCGAACGCGACCTGTTGGCCAAAGCTATTGACCAGCAATTCCGTTTTCGCCCACTGCGCAGCGTTGGCAAGCTCGTGAGCAGCACTGCAGCCTTCATCGCCTTGGCTCGCTCGCAGACCAACATGCGCGACATGGTCTAAGCAGGTCTAAGCGACCTGAAAGTCTTTGGCGAAGGGGCAGGCAAAAGTGCGGGATAATGCCCGTCATGAATGCGCGCTCCAAGCCAACTCCCCTGCCCGAGCAGACTCAGTTTAGTGTTCTGACGCCCTCCCGCGGCAGACTCTTCGCCTCGATGATGTACGAGGGAGTTTTGCTTTTTGCCGTGACGTTTTTAGCCGGCTATCTGTTTGACACCCTCACCCAAAGTCGTCACGGCTTAGCGCTACGCGGAACTCGTCAAATCTGGCTCTTCCTCGTTATTGGTCTGTACTTTGTCATTTGCTGGCGACGTAGCGGGCAAACGCTGCCCATGAAAGCCTGGCATATACGCCTCCAAAGCACGAAAGGCGGTGCCCTCACGTGGCCGCAAATGCTAGCGCGCTACGCGCTAATGTGGCCGATCCCGCTTGCAGGGTCTGCGCTCATCTGGGTTGCAGCGACACTATCAGCTTGGCCTGCGTTTCTGATGTTTATCGTGGCAACACCCTTTTTGGTGTTCGTACCTACTTGGTTCACACAAGACAGTCAGTTTTTGCACGATCGCCTGGCAGGCACCCGCTTAATTAGCGTACAGCCTAGTAAAAACCCTTAATTTCGCTATTACAACGCAGGTCTTTCTTGCACCATTGCGCGGGCTGCGCCATGCTTACGGTCTGAAACAGACCGAACACTCAGGATGCTGGACCAACACGCTTCATTATGCGATTCATTTCGCTGGCAAGTACCTGCCAATTTCAATATTGGCCAGGAGTGCTGTCATCGCTGGACAAGCAGCTCAGCCGATGCGCGCCGTATCGCCGTGTTCGCTGAAAATGCCATTGGCGAGCGTAGCGTGTGGACCTACGAACGCCTCGGCGCAACAGCCAATCAGCTTTCGAATGGCCTGCTAAAGATGGGAGTCAAACGTGGCGACCGAGTTGCGCTGGTGATGTCGCAGCGAGCAGAAGCCATCATTGCCCACATTGCGATTTACAGCATTGGTGCGATAGTTTTACCAATTTCCACGCAACTTCCTCCCAAAGCCATGGAGTATCGCTTGCGCGATGCCGAAGCGCGCGTCGCACTCATGGATGCGCAAGGTGCAAACAATCTCCTGCCAATTTTGCAACGCTGCCACAAGCTGACGCAGCTCGTAGGCATTGAGGTAGCCGACGAGCGCGTGTTGCCTTGGCGCAGTCTGTTGATCAGACAGTCAGATGTGTTTAAGCCCGTCTCAACAGCAGCCAGCGACCCAGCGGTCCTTCTGTACACAGCAGGGACGAGCGGACCTGCTCGCGGCGTGCTGCTACCCCACTCGGCCCTCATGGGAAACCTGCCTGGCTTTGTTGCTTCGCAAAGTTGGTTCCCCGCCAATGCGGAAACATTCTGGACACCTATAGATTGGGCACGGGCCAATGGCCTCTTTTGTGGGTTGCTCCCAGCGCTGTATTTTGGCATTCCGTTAGTGTGCATGCACGACCGCCTAAGCATCGAGCAAATACCTGCTCTGATCGAACGCTACCGTGTCAGCCACGCGCTGCTGCCAGCGAGCGCGTTAAAACAATGGGTCGCTCATTTGCCGAGTCAAAGTGTGACGCAACTGACCACGCTCAAACATCTTGTGACCTGCGAGGAAACACTCAGCGCTCCTGTACTTGCCTGGTGTGAGCATGTGCTTGGCTCGATCCCCAATGAGATCTTTAGTCAAACAGAGCTCGCCTGCGTGCTCGGTGACAGCAATCAAAAGTGGCCTAAACGCGCGGGTAGTCTGGGTCGCTGCTATCCAGGACACCGACTAGCCGTTCTTCGAGAGGACGGTGCGCTCGCGGTGGCCGGTGAAGTCGGCGAGCTTGCGATGCATCGCCATGATCCGTTTGATTACACAGATCCCGTCGCGCCCCTACTCTATTGGCGCAATGAAGCGGCAAACCTTGAGTTCACGGCTACCGGCTGGTGGCGCACAGGTGATTTAGTCCAACAAGACCTTGAGGGCTACTTTTGGTTTGCCGGGCGCCGCAGCCGACTCACGAACAAGCCTAAAGCGGTCGGGTAAACTGCAAATCTTCTATTGGCTTCACAGGCGTTATTTACCATGGCGATTTACCAACTCGGTGACCTGATTCCACGCATTGATCCGACCGCGTTTATTTTTGATTCGGCCGACATCATTGGTGATGTCATTGTGCGCGAACATGCAAGTATTTGGTCGAATGTCAGCATTCGTGGTGACAATACGGTGATTGATATTGGTCATCACAGCAATGTGCAAGAAGGCAGTGTCTTGCATTCCGATACGGGAGCGCCTCTTATCATTGCCGATCATGTCACGATCGGTCACCAGGCAATGCTACACGGCTGTCAAATTGGTTCAGGATCGTTGATCGGCATGCAGGCTATTGTGTTGAATCACGCGAAAATCGGTCGTAATTGTTTAATTGGCGCTGGTGCCATTGTCCCAGAGGGACGCGTAATTCCAGATGGCAGTCTATTGATTGGTATCGGAAAAATTACGCGCACGCTCTCAGAAGAAGAAATTGCGACAATCCGCAACAACATCGAAAACTACGCGCGTCGCGGTCAAATGTTCCGCCAACAACTCAAGCGCATCAGCTAATCCTTTTTTTGGTATGCATGTCAGACTCTCTCAAAAAGTTTTTATTCGAAGATCGTAGCGTTCGTATCGAGTCGGTGCACCTTACGCAAACGTGGTTAGCTGCGCAAGCGCATCACACCTACCCTCCGTGCGTCTCCGCTCTTCTCGGCGAGCTCGTCGCGGCGGCGACACTGCTGTCAGCAACGCTCAAATTTGATGGCTCACTGCTCTTACAGCTGCAGGGGGACGGCGCGATAGCGCTGATGGTGGTCGAATGCCGAGCCGACCTCAGCCTGCGCGCAACCGTCAAAATGCGCGAACGTGCGCTTCCCGCCACACCAAACTTGCAGTCTTTAGTTAATCCGGGTGGTACAGCAAAGTTTATCGTTGTGCTGGATCCACCTAAACACACACCCGGGCGCCAGGTCTATCAAGGCATTGTGCCGCTTGAGGGCGATACGATCGCAGCGGCCCTCGAACAATATATGTTGCGCTCCGAGCAGCTCGATACACGCATCTGGCTCGCCGCTGACGCACACCTCTGTACGGGCTTACTCTTGCAACGCCTGCCTGTACAGGGCGGAAATCAACAGGCCGCTCTATCGACCGCCCAAGAGTCTTGGGAGCGCGCGCAGCAACTGGCACAGACGCTGAATCGGCCCGAGATGCTGGGCACCGATCAAGATACGCTATTGCATCGTTTATTCTGGGATGAGCTGCTTCATTCTTTTGAGCCGCGCACCATCACGTGGCGTTGCTCATGCTCCCATGAGCGCGTAGCCGATATGCTGCGTATGCTCGGCAAACCCGAGGTGCAGGATATGTTTGAAGATCGCGACTCCATTGAGGTTGCTTGCGAGTTTTGTGGGCAACCCTACATTTTTGATGCGGCCGATGCGTTGAGGTTATTCAGTACGGTGCATTAAAGGGTGTGCGTAGACCATCGCGAAGTGTTAGGGCCGTAGCTCAATCGGCACACACAGCTGGTAGCCAACGCCCCAAATTGCCTTGATCGGCGAGTTGGGATCGTCAGGCATGAGCACCGCAATCTTTTTACGCAAACGGCTCACCAGGCTTTCTAAAGAACGCCGTCCAATATTTGTAACGCCGGCACGTTGACTGAGAATCTCACAAATCATGTCACTCTCAAGCAAATGGCTTGTCGCCTGCGCCAGGGCAGTTAAGAATACTTTCTCACTGTTGGTCAGATACACTTTCTGCTGACTAGCCATAGACGTTAACGACAAACTTTGTAGCGATAGCGTCAGCCCTGGAGAAGCAGCCAGAGATCGCTGAGCACGTCGATGTTGACTAAGAAGAGCCGCTGTGAGCTCTTCGGGATCGATCGGTTTACTCAGGTAGATGTCGGCGCCCGCCTCATACCCCTTTAATCGCTCAGGTATCGCTGTGCGCGCAGTGAGCATGATAATCACAATGGACGGAATACTAAGACGAATCCGTTTAGCGATCGACAGCCCGTCCTCGACCGGCAGATTCAAGTCAAGAATCAACGTGTCAATCGGCTCAGTCAGCAACAACTCATCTAGTGAGGATCCACGGTCTAAAGCATAAACAAGGAAACCCTGCTGCTTGAGGTGATAGTGCATTTCTTTGCGCAGTAACGGATCGTCCTCGACCAAGGCAATACGCAAACTTTTAGGAACATCATCCGTTACAGTGTGATCAATCATGATTGCAATGTTACTGAAAAATTAACTTTCTCAACTGTTGCCTGACACTCGACCGAACCATTCAAAATATCACAAATAGATTTCACGAGGTATAAGCCCAAACCCGTTCCAGGCCAAGCATGGGCGTGCTCTCCCCTATAGTATCTGAAGAAAACTTTCTCGGGCTCAGGCGAGCCCGCCACACCAACGGCATTTTCTACAACGAGCTTGAACGCTCTCGCATCCATTCGCGCGCTCACCTCAACAAGGGAATCATGCGGAGAATACTTGAGCGCATTATCCACTAGATTAGTCAGCACGATAGAAAGTAGACCCGCATCAGTTTTAAAAAGAAGTGAAGGCGAATGGATATGAATACGGATACGGCCAGGATCTCTCGACGCGCGTCGAGCATCAGAAAGCAACTCTTCGATGTCGATTTCCTCCATGATGACGACCATCTTTCCCTGATCGAGGGAATCGACCTGAACGCAGCGCTCGATCACCGTATTCATTCCTTGAATCGCGTCGATCATCGAACTGATACGGTCGTTCGAATCCTGAGTTGCTGACGCAGGCAGCTTCATTAGGCTGGTTTTAAGCGAGCCTGCTGCCATACGCATCGCCGCCAACGGATTTTTCAATTCGTGGGTCAACATATCAATCATCATGCTGCGCTCTTTGATTTGCTGGCTCTCGAGCATATTGATGGATTGCGCACGAGCCAAGTCAGCGATGAGTTTCTTCTGCATTTGGCTGCGAACTCTCACTTCACTCGTGACCAACAGTGACATCAAGACAGACACCATTAAGCCACCAAAATTGCCGGGGACTAACATACGATCAAACTGCGTCAAACCAAACGCTGGGATCATATCCACCCACATCATCAGACCCATTGACATGGTGATTCCCAACATCAAATAACGATGCGTCAATGGTTGAATTCTGACTTGAAACAACACGAAAAGCCAAATCAATGGCCACAAGACGATAAAAGCAAAATTAAAAGCAAGCGAGTACAACGAAACGGGCATAAGCAACAGCCAAACTATTTCAAATACAAATATGGCCACAAGCGCTCGTGTCACCTGGGTGTACCAAACCGGTATTGGTAAATTCTTCAAGAATGCAATAGAGAGCAATACTGAAAAAAGGCAACGAAGCACATAGAATAGGTTGAATAAAAAATTATCCACCCACGCATATTCTGGCGTTAAATAGTTAGCCAATACACCCAGCACACTCAAAGTGAGTCCCAACGCAGTGATTTGCGTCAGACAAAAATAGCTTGCAATCGTGCCGCCACCCGTCAAGACAAGCAGAAAAGATAGAACGATCAAGACTAACAACACACCGCACTCTAGTCCTGCACTGAGCGCTCGGTCTCGCATCTCGTCTTCGACGGCAACTCGATCAAGCAATTGAGTAGTGATGTAATAACCATTGATTGTCTGAACGCGCAAATAAAGATCGGGGCTGTCGAGCTTATCTAACGCGATCACAAAACAATAACTTCCGAAGGGGCAGCTCGGCTGCGGACTTGGGTATCGATCCCCAACTACACGACGAACCCATTGACCCTGTTGTTTTTCATACAAGGCAATTTCTGCAAGATAGTGAGGCCCTACCACCAACGTGGCGACCTGATCCGTGGATCGAGAGCGATCAATCGTTAAATGAATCCATCGAACGCTAGGGCTCAAAGACCGCTTGAGCAAACCGCCAAAAGGCGAAAACTCCTTGTCCACCACCTCGTCCATCGGTAAATTTATCGTCTTATCGACATAAATACCACGCGTCGCGATTAGGTCTGACTGGGCCTGAGCGCACCAGCCAGCCAGACTTAGTACGATCAAAAAAAATAATCGCCTAAGAATCACGCTCAGTGATCCGTTTCACGAGCCAGATACTCGACCGCACTGCGTACGCCGCGCTCACCGACTTCGATGCCCAGGGACTGCATTGCCGCCTCAACGCCTGATAAGCAGCCGAGGATCATGGCTGAGTTCAAGTCACCAAGGTGGCCGATGCGAAACACGCGCCCAGCATACGGGCCTAGCCCGCCGGCAATCATCACCTGAAACTTGTCACGCGCAGTTTTGCGAATAAGTTCAGGATCAATCCCAGGCTTGACGAGCACCGCTGTTACCGACAACGCGCGCGCTTCTGGAACACGACACAACAACTGCAGATTGCCCGCTTCAGACCAGGACTGAACGGCTGCCTGTACCGCTCCCGCCAAACGCGCATGACGCGCGTGAACATTTGCCACACCTTCCTTGGCAATCAATCCAAACGATGCTTGCATGCCAAACAATAAGTTCTGGGGAGGCGTGCCACAAAAACGGCTATAGGAAGGACCTTTGCGACGGCGCAACCAGTCCCAGTAAAAACGTGGGGCAGGATTTGCTGCACACACTTTCATCGCTTTTGCATCAGCCGCGCAAAATCCAACACCAGGAGGAACCATCAGCCCTTTTTGCGAGGCGCCAATCACAGCGTTCACGCCCCACTTTTCCATTTCAAACGGCACAACACCAAGAGACGCTACAACATCCACCACAAAGAGAGCTGGATGCTTGGCTGCGTCCATGGCTCGTCTGAGCGCCAAGACATCGCTTGTCGTGCTGCTCGCCGTATCCGTATGCACAGTAAAGACGGCGACGATTTCATGTTTGGTATCAGCACGCAGTGCGTCTTGCACGGCCGCCGGATCGATCGGATACCCCTCTTGATAAGGTGTGCGTACAACGACAGCACCCATCGCCTCAGCCATCAAGGCCCATGAATCAGAAAAATGACCCGTACCAGGAATGAGAACTTTTTGTCCGGGCGCCAACAAGTTGACGATCATGGCTTCCCAGACACCATGGCCATTCGCTGCATACATGAACACATCAGCCGACGGCGCGTTAAGCAATGCCTTCAAGCCTTCTTCACACGCATCAATGCAGGCATCTACGCGTGGGTCACCCATGTCCATCGGCTGATTCGTCATCGCATCCAACACGGCTTTGGGCACATTCGAGGGGCCAGGCGAGTGCAACAAACGGGTACCGGGAATGTAAGGGAAAGCGGCAGTGGGCGAAGTCATTACTTATCCTCAAAAAAGTTGCTTAATTTTACCCGAGCCTCAGCATGCGAACTTCCACGAATCGACATATAAACGATAAAGACAAATACTGCTGTCGATGCAAAACAACGATCAGCGACCGAAGGCGGCACAAGGGGGCACAGCACTCATTGAAACGACTCTTGGTCTCTTAGTCGTACTGTTTTTCGCCGGGCTCTGCTTGGAGCTTATGCAAACGCATCAAACCCGACATCTGATTAGCCTGGCACTCCAGGAAGCCGCTCGAGTAGCCGCTGTCACGCGCGCCAATCCGGAGCACTGGCGCCCGGTGCTTATTCGGGGACTACGACCAACTTACGCCAGCGCAGCCGCCCAATCTCAGCATGCCCGGATCACCGAGTTGCATGGTTTGGCGCCCTATTCAGTCGAGGTCCTGCCTCATGCAGGCGCACGGCAGATACAAGGCCATGGCGCCTTGCTGAAACCACCTCAGCCCGGGCAACCCACGGACGCGGTGTTACACCTCAGGCTGACCTATTTATACGTGCCTAAACAACCTTGGCTAAGGACCGCCCTCAAGGTGATGGGCGAGCTGAGCGCCACGCTACGAGGGGGACATACGCGTCTGCTTAAAACAGCGCGCGCCTCAGGCCTGATTCCTATCGTCGTGGAGTACAAAGTGTTGATGCACAGCGATCTACCTGACTGACACGCGGCATTTAACGCGGCGGGTTCGCAGGACGTGCAGGTGGAGTGGTTGATGCCGCCGGTGGCGGTGCTTGTGCAGGCTTGGCACCTGCACGCGGTGGCGCTGCCTTAACTTCAGGCGGTTTAACGCCCGGAGGCAGTAACTGCACAAACACCTCGCCCTGCTTGAGCATACTTAACTCGGAGCGTGCGCGCTCTTCTGCGGCCTCGGTGCCGGTACGAAGATCTTCGATTTCTGCGGCCAAAGCTTTATTACGACTCGCCAGACCGTCATTCACAGTACGTTGATCAGATACTTTCATCTGTAAGTCCCAGACGTCAAACCAACCGCCCCAACCCATCCACAAGGGATATTGGATCAGGCCAGCCAGCAACAACAATCCGACAAACAAAAGACGCATAGCACCTCAGTGTCTCGCCGCAGTCACCGACTACGGCGATCTGGTTTTACCGCAGATTGTAGAACGCGTCGCGCCCGGGATAGGTGGCTACCTCTGCCAACTCTTCTTCAATGCGAAGCAATTGGTTGTACTTAGCCATACGATCAGAGCGCGAGAGCGAACCGGTTTTGATCTGCATCGCATTGGTTGCGACAGCGATATCGGCAATCGTCGAATCTTCGGTTTCACCCGAACGGTGCGATACAACAGCGGTGTATCCAGCACGCTTGGCCATTTCAATCGCTGCAAACGTTTCAGTCAAGGTACCAATTTGGTTAATCTTGATCAGAATCGAATTCGCGATATTCTGATCGATGCCTTGCTTCAAAATTTTGGTATTGGTCACAAACAAATCGTCACCAACCAACTGAACCTTACGACCTAATTGCTCTGTTAGATGCTTCCAACCATCCCAGTCGTTTTCGGCCATACCGTCTTCGATCGAGATAATTGGATACTTATCGCACCAAGTCGCCAAGAGGCTGGTGAGGTCTTTGGATGACAGGGAAATCCCACCCTCGCCATGCAAGGTGTACTTGCCGTCTTTATAAAATTCAGATGCGGCGCAATCTAGTCCGAGCGCAATTTGAGTACCAGGCTCGTAGCCCGCTTTTTCAATGGCACGCAAAATCAGTTGGATAGCCGCTTCGTGGTTAGGGACGTTAGGCGCAAAGCCCCCTTCGTCACCGACGGCGGTCGACATACCCTGGTCGTTGATAATTTTCTTAAGCGCATGGAATGTTTCAGCGCCCATACGCAGCGCTTCACGGAAGCTAGTCGCCCCAATCGGCAAGATCATCAACTCTTGCATATCAAGCGTGTTGTTCGCGTGTGCTCCGCCATTGATGACGTTCATCATCGGCACAGGCATGCTCATCGGGCCACTGCCACCAAAATAGCGATAGAGAGATAGGCCGGACTCGTCTGCCGCAGCGCGCGCCACAGCCATACTGGCCGCCAAGATGGCATTCGCCCCCAAACGCGACTTACCTTCGGTCCCGTCTAACTCAATGAGCGTGCGGTCAAGGAAGGTCTGCTCTTGAGCGTCTAAACCCATCAAGGCTTCAGATACTTCTGTGTTGAGGTTTTCAACCGCGCGCAAGACGCCCTTGCCTAGGTAACGCGACTTATCACCGTCACGCAATTCGATCGCCTCACGACTACCGGTCGAAGCGCCCGAAGGCACGGCCGCACGACCCATGGCACCCGACTCAAGCAAGACATCGCACTCAACTGTCGGGTTGCCGCGCGAATCAAGGATTTCACGACCAATGATATCTACGATTGCACTCATTTCTCTAGTTCCTGAAAGATAAAAATATTCAATAATTTTGCAAATTAATCATGGCGCGCAGCACTAGCCAAACTGTGTTTCTAAAAATCCATTGCGCTTAACCACGCGATCAATGTCTAGCAAGGTCTCGAGCAGCGCTTTCATTTTCGCAAGCGGCAC
The DNA here is from genome assembly GCA_903903735.1 of uncultured beta proteobacterium. Lineage (GTDB taxonomy): Bacteria > Pseudomonadota > Gammaproteobacteria > Burkholderiales > Burkholderiaceae_B > Zwartia. The sequence goes on from CAIUZV010000141.1 coordinate 18,409, forward strand.
AGCATTTGGGCCATCGGACAAGGCTTTAGAAGGGTCCGGATGGGTTTCCATAAAAAGACCACTTACCCCTGCCGCCACAGCTGCGCGGGCTAAGACCGGCACAAACTCTCTCTGCCCCCCGGAAGAACTGCCCTGACCGCCAGGCAACTGAACGGAATGCGTGGCATCAAACACCACAGGGCATTGGGTTTCGCGCATGATTGCTAGCGAACGCATATCCGAGACAAGATTGTTATATCCGAAAGAAACGCCGCGCTCGCACACCATAATGTCTTCGGGGACACCCGCTGCGCGCGCGGCATGGCGGGCTTTGTTGACGACCTGCACCATGTCATGCGGTGCAAGGAATTGCCCTTTTTTGATATTAACTGGCTTGCCGCTCGCGGCGCAGGCCTCAATGAAATCGGTTTGGCGACACAAGAACGCAGGCGTCTGCAATACATCAACGGCCGCAGCCACTGCAGCCACTTGATCTTTGTCGTGGACGTCGGTGAGTACCGGCACTTTTAACGCAGCGCGCACATCGGCCAAAATCTGCAAGCCCTCGTCCATGCCCGGCCCACGGTAAGAGGTCCCAGAGCTGCGATTCGCTTTATCAAACGAGCTTTTATAAACAATTGGGATGCCCAATGCCTGAGTGATTTCGAGCAGCTGTCCCGCCGTGTCAAATGCCATCTGTCGAGACTCGATCACACAGGGACCTGCAATCAGAAAAAAAGGCTTCTCCAGACCGATGTCAAATCCGCACAGCTTCATCAGGACCCTTTGCGTTGTGTCTGATGCGCCAATGCCGCTTGAATATAGCTAGTGAACAGCGGATGGCCATCACGCGGCGTGGATGTGAACTCTGGATGAAACTGCACACCCACGAACCAAGGAT
>CAIUZV010000142.1 GCA_903903735.1 uncultured beta proteobacterium
CGAGGCCTGTCACCCCAAGCGCTTTGACCTTTCCGCTTTTGACTTGTGTCATGGCGATGGCTGGAACCATGAACGCAGCTTGAATGTCTTGACCCAACATCGCGGTCATTACTTGAGGAAAGCCAGGGTATGGAATGTGGGCCAGGTCTACACCAGCCTGGTGTTTAAAGAGCTCCATGGCGAGGTGTGATGCGCTACCGGGTCCGACAGAGCCATAATTTGCAGCGCCGGGCTTGGATTTCACGTTCGTTACAAATTCAGCGATCGTGGTGGCCGGAAAGGCTGCATTGACAACGAGCACGTTAGGGCTAGTCGCAACAAGTGTGATGGGTGCGAGATCCTTAAAGGGATCGTAGCCGAGTGTTTTTTTATAAAGCGTTGCGGCCGTAACGAGTGGACCGTTGATGGTGTAGAGCAGCGTGTAGCCATCCGGTGCCGCGCGCGCTGCCAAGCGAGTACCAATATTGCCACCTGCCCCGGGTTTGTTTTCGACGACGATGTTTTGGTTGAGCGCCTTTGACAAAGGTGTGGCCAATAGGCGTGCGAGCAGGTCTGGGGAGCTGCCGGCGGGAAAGGGGACGATGAGATGGATGGCGCGCTCAAGTGGCCAAGCTTGCTGGGCGTTCACGAGAGCCGGCAGGCTGCCAAACACAAGCGCGCAGCTGATCGCAAACAAGCGCGCCATGTTGTTCAGGGTTTGCGTCATGCGCAGCGCGACGAGAGATCGCATTACCTTACTCCGTGGTCGCTTCGCGCGCGAGTAAGCGCGTGACGGCGTCGATTGGGGAGACGTTTTGAAATAAAACTTCACACACTGCTCGGGTAATGGGCATGTCGACCTTTAACGATCGCGCACGTAGCAACACGGCCTGCGCGCAGCGCGCACCTTCGGCAGTCAAGCCACTAGCAAGAATCTCGGACAAGGAGCGTCCATGACCGATCTCGAGACCGACTTGTCGATTGCGTGACAGATCACCCGTTGCAGTGAGTACGAGATCTCCGAGACCCGTTAGGCCATAGAACGTCGCTTGCCGCGCGCCAAGCGCTTCACCAAAGCGCGTCATTTCTGCGAGGCCCCGCGTAATGAGGGCGGCACGTGCATTGGTGCCAAGCCCGAGCCCGTCGCCGATTCCACAGGCGATTGCCATCACGTTCTTTAATGCCCCGCCAACTTCAACACCGACGACGTCATCGCTCGCGTAGACGCGCACAGGGCCTCCGTGCAGCGCAGCGATACAGTTCGAACGCAGCTCGGCGCTCGCGCTCGCGACCGTAAGTGCGACGGGCAAGCCCTGCGCGACTTCGCGCGCAAAGGAGGGGCCAGAGAGCACGCCGGTTGCGATCGTTAGTGCTGAGAGTAATGTTTCTTGTGCAACCTCAGACGGCAGTTGGCCGCTGTTGGCTTCTAACCCTTTACACGTCCAAACGACTCCGGCGATCCGATCGGTTTGATGCGCAAGCGCCTTGGTCAGTTGCGTACAGAGATCCCGTAAACCCGCTAGTGGAACGGCGAGAATCAACAAGCCAGGGGCTGTGTCGCCACAGGCGTGGTCGAGCGCGCTCCGTATGTCGTCGGTCGCCCGTAATGAAGCGTGCAGCGCTATGTCGGGTAGGTATCGCTGGTTCGTATGTTTGATACGCACCTCATGGGCAACCCCATTATCACGCGCCCAAAGCGCTGTGCTGCGATGGGAGGCGGCGATACTTGCAAGTGCTGTTCCCCAGGCGCCCGCGCCTAGTACTGCAACGGGTCCTGTGTGGGTGTCAGCTGCGAGCATGGGCAAGATGCGTTCGGCGCGTTACTGGCGCGTCATGCCCGGAGGCAGGATCAAGCCCGATTCCTTGCCAGCACCGGCTGCACCCGCTTGTTCCGCAGCTTGCGCAAGGCGCTGCTCGAACAGGGCTTGGAAATTCACTTCGGCCAGATGCAGGGGCGGCAAAGAGGTGCGCGTAATGGCGTCGGCCACGTTTGCTCGCAAATAGGGATACAGCATTGTCGGACACACAATGCCCATGATCGGATCAAGCTGCTCAGCAGGGATATTCGCAATTTCAAAAATTGCGGCCTGTGTGGCTTCAACCAAATACAGCACCTTGTCTTTAATGCGCGTTGTGACGGTGACAGTCACGGTTGATTCGTAAACGGTCTCGGCAAGCGCTTGACCACCCACGTTGATCGCCACTTCTACTTCTGGTGCGTCTTGCTCCAGAAATATGTTTGGAGCGTTTGGCATTTCGAGGGATAAATCCTTCAGATAGACGCGTTGCATATTGAAGGAGGGCGCGTTATCGGCTTGGGCGTTTTGGTCAGACATAAAGGATCCAGAGACAAAAAAGGGGAGGGATAGGATGGGTAAAGCGCTGTCGCTTACCCGTTGAGCAGAGGCAATAATTTCCCGTCGCGATCGAGTGCGGACAGGTCATCGAAACCACCGACATGGGTGTCGCCGATATAAATTTGAGGGACTGTGCGGCGGCCAGTGCGCTCCATCATGATGGCGCGCTGTTCGGTATCCTCATCGATGCGTATTTTTTCAATTTCAGCGACACCGCGCTGCGTGAGCAGCATCTCTGCACGTGAACAGTAGGGGCAGTAGCCCGTGGTGTACATGACAACTTTGTTCATGTTGTGACTCCGTTATTTAGTCGTGAGAGGGAGGCCAGCGGTAGACCAAGCCTTGATGCCGCCGTCCAGCACGCTGACAGCCGTGAAGCCTTGTGCGCGCAAGCGAGAGGCCGCGCCGATGGCGCTGCGACCCATTTCGCACACGAGGATCAGGGGTTTGTCTTTGGCAAGACTAGCCGCCTTTTTTTCAATGTCGGCCAATGGGGCATGGCGCGCCTGAGGAATATGGCCGCCCTGGAACGCCTCGATTGAGCGCGTATCAAGTAAAACCGCGCCTTGATGGTTAATCATTTGTACGGCTTGGGTGCTGCTCACGGTGGCACCGCCGCGGCTGCGTTGAATCATGGGCCATGCCAAAGCAAGCCCCGAGCCAAGCGCGATGCCGATTAAAAGAAGATTGTTTTGATCTGAAAAGAAATCCACGGTGTGTCCAAAAGAGGCGGTTTAGCCCCTAAAAAAGGGTCGGCTGGTTGTAAAGACAAAGACAATTATAAAATGGTGCTTTAACTACACTTTAACCTGTGTCTGCCATGTATAAATTAGTCTTGATGCGTCACGGCGAAAGCCAATGGAACCTCGAAAACCGATTCACCG
>CAIUZV010000143.1 GCA_903903735.1 uncultured beta proteobacterium
GACTTCAATTTGATCCAAGTTCAATGACTGAACAAACTCCGCTTGCGCAAGACGCAGCGCAGCAATACGTGAGATTGAAAAACGCGTTAGCAAGCCAAAGAATTCATGTGTATCCTCAAGCGCGCGCCATGCTCGATGAAAGTCAGTCACGTCCACATGCTCGGTGGTGCAGCAGACAGGAGCTAAGCGATCGATTGGTTGAGAAAAATCCTCGAACTTCTGGATGGAGTGGCGAAACTCGCGAACGATTTGGTGATATCGCGGAAGATTGCTTTCAGCAAGCAAGTACACCTTATGGATCGCAACGCCCGCTTCGTCAAAAAACTGCAAACTATGCTGATGCGTTACGTCGCCCTTTTGCTTAGACCAGTTTGGCTCCATCACCGCAAAGCCGACATGCCAGGAGCGATAGAAGGCGCGCAATTCAATCAAATCGCCTTGAACAATGCCAATCCCATGACGGCTACTAATATTCTTGTAGATCCCAATTGTTTCGTGCACGCATGCGTGATTACGCGTCAATGCCATCACTGTGCCCAGCGGCTCCAGTGACTGCAACAGCGGCAACCAAAGCTCATCTAAGCGAACGGCAATCATGACACTCGGTTGCGTTGACGCTTCGCATTGCGCAGTTTCGTCGGCCGATTGCAGATGAGCGGCGATCAATTGCCCTTCGGTGATCCGCAACTCGTGCGCTACATCACGGGCTCGCATTCCATGCGAGCGGCGCATCACGCCATAGGCATTTCTAATCGTTTCTTGTGTGGGTAGCATCATCATCTCTTTAATAGTCGTAACGTAGGGATAGTTGAATGTTTCGACCGGCAGCGGTGTAGGCATCCTTTACGGGACTCGTCTCTTCAAGGCCACGCATGTCGGACCAACGCCAATATTTAGCATCGAGTGCGTTATTGATATTCACGTTGAGCGTTAGCGCCCGCGTAGGCTTCCAGAACCAACCGAGATCAAGCACGGTGTTGGCCCCAGGTGCGAACTGTTTTTCAGCCGCCTCTGCGATATCTGCAGCAGACTTGGCTGCACTCAGTGTCACCGTTGCGCGCGCGCCCCACTGACCAGTGTCATAGTTCAGCCCAACTATGGTCTTGAGCGGCTCAACACTATCCAACGGCTGCTGGCGCCCATTGAGAGCACTGGTACCCTGGAGATAGGCGATGCCGGCCTGCACACTCCAATGACTATCGATTGTTAAATCAGTGCTCAATACGACACCGCGGATGCGTGCTGTGCTGAGATTGACATACTGATAGACAAAAGGATCTGTTGGGCGGCCTCGCCCCCCTACCCGCTCCTGACTGATGAAGTTTCTATAGCGATTGTCAAAGCCCGAGAGGGTGTAACGAAAGCCTTGGTAAGCCCCTCGTACGCCAAGTTCAATACTATCTGCGTACTCTGGCTGAAGCTGAGCATTGCCAACACTTGTGTAGCCCGCCGCGAGATTACTGAATCCATTATTGACTTGCTCGGGCGTGGGCGCACGGAACCCACGCGCCAATTGAGCATAGGGAGAAAAGCTCGGTGCTAAGCGCCACACCGCACCAAGCCTCGGCGTGATTGCCTGACCTTGCGACGCTTGGGGTGAGCTACCCACATAAGCATGACTCGAGGGCGATATGCGATAGTAGTCAGCTCGCAAGCCTGGGATCACGCTGAAGGAACCGAACTCCATTTCGCTCTGTGCAAAGATACCGCCTTGTGTATAGCGCGAGTCCGGAAACGGCTTAACAGGAAACACTTCGCCATAAGGGGGGGAGGTTCCATCCCTTAAGCCAGACACTTGCGCCTGACTCCAATCAAAGCCGTAGGTGAGTTTCTGGCCAATCAACCCTGATAAGTTTGTTTCAAACTGCGACGCCAGTCCAATTAAATGCGTGCGGTAGGTGTTGTCGCGGGTACGTTTTGGCGAGCGAAATCTGCTTTCTTCCGTGTACTGATTGACTCGTCCATCTTGCCAATAGACGCGAGTTTCTGCCCCTTGAATCCACGACGCGTTGATATCGGTGAGCCGATGTTCAAGCGAAATACGATCGCGCTGTATGTGATCGCGCGTATCGAAATCAAGCGTCGCGCGTGGAATGGTCGGTCGCAGCGCCCGGGCTGAAAGGACTTCAGTCGCTTGCGTTCTGTTTTGCGACTCTACGGTGAACGCAAGTTGTTGCGTTGCGTTAAGTGCATAAACGGTCTTACCTAACAAATAGCGGTTTTGATAATTGGCAGGGTTAGATTGCGTACGCATAATGTTCTGCGATGCATCATTACCGTGGGTCGCCGTCTCATGCCCCAAGCGATAGGTGGCGAGAATCATGCCCTGCCAAGCCTCTCGTTGCCCCGCCACCGCAACCGTACCGGCTGCGGATTGATCGATACTGGCATAGCTCAGTCGTGAGAACGCTCCCAAGGGCTGCGCTTTCAGCACATCGCTTGGGTCTAACGTGCGAAAACTCACCGCACCCGCCAGACCGTCGCTGCCATACTGCGTCGATGCAGGTCCCCGTAACACCTCAACAGACTTAAGTCCGTCTATGTCTAAGAAGTCACCACGTCCAGTTGCGAAGGCACCAAAATTAAATCCATTCGGTATCCGGATGCCATCCACAAGCATCAAGACTTGATTGCCGCCCAGACCTCTGATGTTGACCCCCTGACTCCCTGCACGGGCGCCAGAGTTTCCACCCATCCCAAAGCGAGTTGGAGCGGCTCGTACGCTGACATCGAGCTCGTTGCGAAACAAATCTTTGATATCGCGCGCGCCTTCGCGCTCAATCGTCTGCGCACCGATGACGGTGACAGAAGCTGGCACGTCGTCGGTGCGTCTGGCCGTGCGGGTCGCACTAACCGTCACCTCTTCAAGCTTGTTGACTGACGAGACTGGCGCAGTGTCCGGATCTGCAACGACTAGGCGAGGCAGTTGTGTTCCGAGTGCCAGAAGATAGAGAAAAGCGCGCTTTTTGCTCAGCATGGGGTGTCCTAAAGAATCTTAGGCACTGGCTGGCGATGGCTGGCTTGTGCGTGTAAAAGGATTTCATAGAATGAAACGAATCAGTTTATGAAACCCAGGTTATTTGGTGAGAATCAACTTACCTAGAGACGTCTTGCGTAAGCGATAGACCACCCCATCGTGTTGAATGTGGATTTCAACAGCGCGACGAAAGAGAGCCTGACTGGTGGTGCGAATGATGCCGTGAGGCGCAAGACCCGAGGGCCCTGCGCTAGAGGGATTCGCTTGGTTTGGGACCAGGTGTAACGCATGAACTAAGACATCCATGCGTGCATTTTAAACGATAATGATTCTCATTTGCAAAAATCGATCATTCTTTTTTTGTAACACGTCGTTACTGTGCCGTTGCAAAACCATTCAAGATTGTGGTTACGTTATGCGTGATCATCTTTAGATACGTATCAGCCCCGGCACTGGGCGCCGACAAGGCGTCCGCATACAAGGTCCCACCAATACGTGCCCCACTCTCCTTGGTAATGCGTTCCAACACCCGCGAGTCTGCAATATTTTCAACAAAAATAGCGGTCACCTTATTCTTTTTTATTTGATCGATGATACGCACCACATCTGCAGCCGAGGGTTCGCTCCCGGTCGACAGCCCCTGTAACGAGAAGAACCTCACGCTATACGCCGCAGCGAAATATCCAAACGCATCGTGCGAAGTAATAATACGGCGCTGAGCGACAGGTATTGTTTTAAGGCGCTCTCGTATCGACTGATCGAGCTTATCCAATTCAAGGCTATAGGCTCTGGCGCGCTGCTCAAACTCTTGCGCTGCCGCAGGCTTTGCCGCGGCGAGTGCGATACGTATGTTTTGCACATACTGCTTGACGTTCAACGGATTCTGCCAAGCATGAGGATCCGCAGCATGACTGTGTCCATGATGATGACCAGACCCCGCGGCCTCTTGAATCGTTTTCACACCGCGACTCGCCACGACGACCGCGCCACGATAGCCAGAGGACTTGATCAGTCTATCCATCCAACCCTCGAAACCCAAGCCGTTGATCACCACAAGCTTGGCATTCGCAAGTTGCTTGGCATCGGCGGGGGTGGGATCAAATATATGGGCGTCCGCGTTGGGCCCCACCAGGCTTGTGACTTCAACATGGTCTCCCCCCACTACCCGCACGAGGTCAGCAAGAATTGAAAAACTTGTGACGACAGGCAGAGGTTGAGCAGATACGGAGGATCCTAGCGCGCACGCAAGGGTAAGAACTAACCATAAGCGGAAAGAATGAAGTAAACCAATACGCATTACGACTCCTTGTGTTGAGGTGCAGGAAACCAAACGAGCCTGAGACTATCGCGCGAACCAACAAACAGCGATACTAAGTAAAGGACACCCGCTGCGAGCACAATGCTTGGTCCAGACGGAAAGTTGGCGTGATAAGAAATTAACAAGCCCGCGACGGCACTGACTGCGCCGATACCTGCAGCAACGCTCGCGCGGGCGATGACGCCGTAGCACCAGAACCGCGCCGCGGTGGCGGGCAACATCAATAGACCGACCGCCATCAAGGTACCGAGTGCTTGGAAAGCAGACACGAGTGTCAAGACAACCATCAACATAAATATTTGATGAATCATCGCGCCTCGGCCGCCTAAGGTGCGCAAAAAAGCCGGATCAAAGCATTCAACAACCAGTGGCCGCCAAATAATTGCTAGAACGAGCAATGTGACGGTCGAGGCCGCCGCAATCATGATCAAGGACTCATCGTTGGTCGCAAGCACAC
>CAIUZV010000144.1 GCA_903903735.1 uncultured beta proteobacterium
GGAACTCAATGGCGCAGACATCGTCGTGCGTTGCTTGGCTGACGAAGGCGTAGAACACGTTTTTGGCTATCCCGGTGGCGCTGTCTTATACATTTACGACGCAATTTATAAACAAGATAAGTTCAAACATATTCTGGTGCGACACGAGCAAGCAGCCGTGCACGCGGCAGACGCTTATGCGCGTTCCTCTGACAAGGTCGGCGTTTGCTTAGTCACAAGCGGTCCAGGCGTGACCAATGCCGTCACAGGTATTGCGACAGCCTATATGGACTCGATCCCGATGGTGGTGATTAGCGGACAAGTGCCGACTCACGCAATCGGTGAAGACGCGTTCCAAGAATGCGACACGGTCGGAATCACGCGCCCGTGCGTTAAACATAATTTTCTCGTTCGCGACATTAAGGATTTGGCAGACACCTTGCATAAGGCGTTCTACCTCGCGCGCACCGGACGACCAGGTCCCGTGTTGGTGGACATCCCCAAAGACATCACTGCCGCGCGATACAAGTATGCGCCCGCCAAGGGTGAGCCCGTGATGCGTTCCTACACGCCTGTCGTGAAAGGGCATCAGGGACAAATCAAAAAAGCAGTGCAGATGCTTCTGCAAGCCGAACGTCCGATGATTTATACGGGTGGCGGTGTGATCTTGTCCGACGCCTCAGCTGAGCTACACCAATTCGTCAAGATGATCGGTGCACCCTGCACGAATACGTTGATGGGCTTGGGTGCTTATCCTTCAACCGATAAGCAATTCGTCGGAATGCCCGGTATGCATGGCACCTACGAAGCAAACATGGCAATGCAGCATTGCGATGTCTTGATCGCAGTTGGTGCGCGCTTCGACGACCGAGTGATTGGTAACCCCAAGCACTTTGCACAGAATCTACGCAAGATTGTTCATATCGATATCGATCCCTCGTCGATTTCTAAGCGCGTGAAGGTCGACGTACCAATCGTTGGGAACGTGAAAGACGTGCTGATTGACTTGATGGAGCAGTATCAAGCCGCAGCCGCAGAGACCAAGCCTAATAAAGACGCCTTGGCCAAATGGTGGCAGCAGGTTCAAATCTGGCGCGGCAAAGAGTGCATGAAGTTCGCCGATTCGGCCGAGCTGATCAAGCCTCAGTCAGTCGTGCAAAAGCTTTGGGAAGTGACCGCGGGCGACGCGTACATTACGTCGGATGTGGGTCAGCATCAAATGTGGGCTGCACAGTATTACGGGTTTGATAAGCCACGCCGTTGGATCAATTCAGGTGGCTTGGGCACAATGGGTGTTGGTTTGCCCTACGCCATGGGCGTTCAGATGGCCCACCCCGATGCAACGGTTGCGTGTATCACGGGCGAAGGCTCAATCCAGATGAACATCCAAGAGCTGTCTACCTGTCGGCAGTACAACCTGACGCCCAAGATCGTGTGCCTGAACAACCGTTACCTCGGTATGGTTCGTCAATGGCAGCAAATTGACTATTCGTCCCGCTACGCTGAGTCTTACATGGATGCCTTGCCTGACTTCGTCAAGCTGGCGGAAGCGTATGGCCACGTCGGGATGCGCATCGACAAGCCTTCGGATGTCGATGGCGCGTTGCGCGAAGCGTTCAAGTTGAAAGATCGTCTGGTTTTCATGGACTTCATTACGGATCAAAGCGAAAACGTCTGGCCAATGGTCAAGGCGGGCAAGGGCTTGACCGAGATGTTGCTCGGCTCTGAAGATCTATAAGGAGACCACCATGAAACACGTTATATCTGTTCTGATGGAAAACGCTCCTGGCGCACTCTCGCGTGTCGTGGGTTTGTTTTCTGCTCGTGGTTACAACATTGAAACCCTGACGGTTGCGCCTACCGAAGACAGCACCCTGTCACGCTTGACGCTCGTCACCATGGGGTCCGATGATGTGATCGAGCAAATCACGAAACACTTGAATCGTTTGGTTGATGTGATCAAAGTGGTTGACCTAACAGAAGGCCCGCACATTGAGCGCGAACTGATGTTGATTAAAGTGCGCGCAGTGGGTAAAGAGCGCGAAGAGATGAAGCGTATGGCGGATATTTTCCGCGGACGCATCATCGACGTAACAGATAAGGCCTACACCATCGAACTCACGGGAAACCAAGAGAAGGTGCAGGCTTTTATTGATGCGCTGGATCGTAGCGCCATACTCGAGACCGTTCGTAC
>CAIUZV010000145.1 GCA_903903735.1 uncultured beta proteobacterium
ACACCCCTGCGCTAAACCGTTATTTACTTACACAACAAGAGTTCATTATGCGTATCGCAATCGCCGGAGCCAGTGGCCGTATGGGCCGTATGCTCATTGAAGCCGTCACCCAATCCGCAGATTTAAAGCTGACTGCCGCGCTAGATATTGCCGGTGCGCCGATGCTCGGACAAGACGCGACTGCCTTTTTAGGCAAACTAAGTGGCGTGTTGATCACGGATCAATTGTCTGCGCTCAAGCAAGCAGACTGCCTGATTGATTTCACACGCCCAGAGGGCTCGCTCGACCACCTGAAGGCTTGCGTCACGCACGGCGTGAACATGGTCATCGGAACGACAGGGTTTGATGACGCAGGTAAAGCTGCGATCACCGAGGCAGCCAAGTCGATTGGTATCGTATTTGCGCCCAACATGAGTGTCGGCGTCAACGCAACGCTTAAGCTACTTGATATGGCGGCACGTATTCTGAACTCTGGTTACGACGTGGAAGTATTTGAAGCACACCATCATCACAAAGTGGATGCACCTTCTGGCACGGCACTCAAAATGGGTGAAGTCGTTGCAGATGCTTGGGGCAAAAAGCTTGATGACGTCGCCACCTGGACTAGACATGGTCACACAGGCGCACGCAAGCCCGGTGAAATCGGCTTCTCCGTAGTACGAGGCGGCGACATCGTGGGCGACCATACTGTGTATTTCTGCGGAATTGGTGAGCGCATCGAGATCACCCATCGCTCTAGCAGTCGAGCAGGCTACGCTGAAGGCAGCTTGCGCGCGGCGCGTTACCTGGAAGGCAAGAAAACCGGTTTATTCAATATGCAAACGGTTCTCGGTCTTTAACTGAGCGGCCGGAGGCAGCGCTTGCCACTTGATTGCGCCGCATTACTCGGCGACGTTGATCGGCTCCATTTCAAGCTCGACACCAAAGTGCTCTTGGACGCTTGAACGCACCGCGTGTGCAAGCGCCAATACCTCGTTCGCATGCGCACCGCCGTAATTCACAAGCACTAACGCTTGACGCGCATGCATCCCGACAGCACCAACGCGCCGCCCTTTCCATCCACACCGATCAATCAACCACCCCGCTGCGAGCTTGTATTGCCCGTCTGCCTGTAGGTAAGAGACTATCTCTGGATGCATGCGCATCAGCTGCGCATGCTGCACACTCGATACAACGGGATTTTTAAAAAAACTACCTGCATTACCTAGCTCAGCTGGATCGGGAAGTTTGGCGCGGCGTATGGCACACACGGCATCGAATACCGCTTGAGGGGTAGGTGATTGCGCCTTTGCCGCACCGAGACCAAAGTGTTTTTGCAGATCTGGATATCCCAACACCGGCGCCCACACCTTCGGCAAACGAAAACGCACGGAGACAATCAGCCATGTGCCACCTGGTGCACGCTTGAACATGCTGTCACGGTAAGCAAATTCACACTCTTCTCGGCTGAACGTTCGTAACAGTCCTTGGGGAATATTCCAAGCGGTCACCGACTCAAGGTGGTCTCGCAGCTCAACGCCATACGCACCAATATTTTGTACCGGTGCCGCACCCACCGTCCCGGGAATTAAAGCGAGGTTCTCTAGACCTGGCCAACCACTTTCCATGGCGGTAGTCACCCACGCATGCCAGTCTTCACCGGCGGCAACATCGATCAGCCAGCAGTCCGATACATCACCAGCAAGCGCAACTCCTTTGAATTCGACTTTCAACACTAACGCGGATAATTGCGGGGGGAGTACAACATTACTGCCGCCGCCCAGCACAAATACATGCCGATACTGACGCGCAAGCTCGCTCACCCCAGCAAGTTGCGCTGTGCTGCGCAACACAACAAGGTGCTGGGCCAGGCAAGCCAGTCCCAAGGTATTTTGAGTTGTCAGCTCTGCCGACTCAACGCGCACATCCGCTGCTCGGCCGCTGCATGGCTCAAAGATCGAGCCGGCATGTTCGACAACAGGCGCAGGGGCTAGCGGGTTTGACATAGGGGTAGGGGGATATGCTATATTCTTGAACTTCGTTGATCGTACTTAGATGCACTGTTAAATCATGCACACAAGGGCGGTAAGCGGTAAAGCGGGAGTAGCTCAGTTGGTAGAGCGCAACCTTGCCAAGGTTGAGGTCGAGAGTTCGAGACTCTTCTCCCGCTCCAAATTCTGGCAAAAGCCTGATCGAAAGATCAGGCTTTTTTCTTGCTCAACAACATTAATCAAGCTTCGCGCCAGACGTCTTGACAACCTCGCCCCAACGCTTCACTTCGCTGTCTAAAAACGTAGCGAACGTCGCGCCGGTTATGTCCGGAAATTCAGCGCCATTGGTCGCCCACACAGAGCGAATCGTCTCGTCCTGGGGTAGCTTTTTAAGGGCGGCAATGATCTTCTCCGTTACAGCGGGAGGAGTATTTTTAGGTGCCCACAACGCATACCAGGTACTCACCACATACTGAGGAAGACCGATTTCCGCCGTTGTTGGGACGTCGGGTATCGCAGGATTTCGCTTTTCGCTTGCGACAAACAGTGGCTTGATACGGCCTGCCTTAATTTGTGCAGCGGAAGAGCCCAAGCCGTCGAACATCATATCCACGTCGCCTGCAATCAAGCCCTGCATAGCGGGGCCAGCACCACGATACGGGATATGTGCAATATCTGTCTTGGCCTGGATTTTGTATAGCTCGCCAGCGAGATGGTGGGAGGTTCCACTTCCAGCCGAGGCATAGTTCATTTTGCCGGGATTCGCTTTTACCTGCGCCAGAAACGCCTGATAGTCCTTACCTGGCACTTTTTGCGGGTTGACCACCAAGACCTGCGGCACACGCGCAATCACCGCCAACGGCACGAAGTCCGTCTGAATGTTGTAGTCAAGCTTTGGGTACATCGAGGGCGCGATCGAGTGATGTACGGCACCAACGAAGAGGGTATAGCCGTCTGCAGGGACCTTCGCTGCAGCGGAGGCTCCCACCGTACCGCCTGCGCCACCACGGTTATCAATGATGAACTGCTTACCCAGATCTTTGGCCAAGATCGCGGCTAACGGCCGCGCAAAGGCATCAGTGCCCCCGCCGGCTGGGAAGGGCACGATCAAGGTGACCGGCTTTGTCGGCCAGTCGGACTGCGCCCAACTCGGCCCGGCCATCAGCGCCAGCGCGCCAATACCCACCTGCATCAACGCCCGCCGCATTTTCAATGTTTTCATTGTTGTCTCCAGAGTGTGTCTAATAAACGATCCACGGACCGGACGTTGCCCAAGCGGCAAGCCCTTCATCCTGTCATTGTGGGCAGTATAGTTTGAGTCCAGTAAGTTAAAAAGGCCTTTTGTAGTATGATCAGCGCCGGCGTAACGCTTAGAGTTGGCGCAATGGCAGAGTGGTTATGCAGCGGATTGCAAATCCGTGTAGCTCGGTTCGATTCCGGGTTGCGCCTCCAGTAAATAACAATGACTAGCGTGAACCCACCCCCCGCCTTACCCAACAGGCCCTCCGGCATCGTTGCCTTGAGAATCGTGCTGGTGTTTGCCGTGGGATATTTTTGGTCCTACGCCATGCGCTCGGTCAACGCGGCGCTCGCCCCCC
>CAIUZV010000146.1 GCA_903903735.1 uncultured beta proteobacterium
GGGCATTTCAGTTTCAGCGATCTGGATTTCGCGACGGCCAAAATCGGCAAGACCGATGTCGGCGACGATGTAATCAGCAAATTTTTCTTTAACGACGTTCATGGCTAAGTAGGCTCCGGTAGGCCTGCTTGCAACGTCAGAGGGGCTGTATTGATACGGCACCACCACAAACGCTGCAAAGACAGGATTGGGTGAGCGCCGTTAAGGTCGGGGTATGCCGACGGTAACGTGGAAGCTTTTGAGCCTGGCGGAATATCGGGACAACAAACACCGTTCCGTCGCAACGCTCCTCAAAAGCATGGCAATTGTAGCCCGTTTAAGGGCTTTTTGCAGGGTTTACCCACCTATTGGTGCGCAGCGCACACCAAAGACCCCGAGATATTTAAGCGATTAGGGCAGCGCTCAGGCCACCGCTCAAGCTTTCGGCGGCTGGTGCAAGGCCACGATGTCATCCGCTGGATTGCCATGGAAGGGATAACGCTCTCGCACTTGCGGATCGTGCCCAGGAATGATGTGCTGAGACGACTCGGCAGCCGCACGCAGCGTGTCGTAACCCGCCAACATTTCTCCGATATGAAACACAATCGGAAAGGGGGACGGCTTTTCCATGTTGTCGTAATAGTGACTGGCGTCCGAGGCTAATACTACCCAGCCGCGCGCCGTGTGCACACGCAAAGACTGTAGACCCTTGGTGTGTCCGCCGATTTTTATCAATTCGATCCCGGGGGCAAGCTCTTGACGCCCATCATGGAACACCACGCGATTCGCGTACAAACGCCGGATCAGCGACACCACGTCCTCAATATCATAGGCGTGACGGAACAACCCGTGACACATATGGCGACCACAGGCGTAATCCACCTCGCCGTCTTGAACATGGAACCGCGCGTTAGGCAGTAAATCGATATTGCCTGCATGATCGTAATGCAGATGTGTCAGCACCACGTCTTGAATGTCTTCTGGCGCAATCCCGAGCAAGGACAGCGACTCAATCGGGCAGCGCAAGAGCGTGCGCCCCCTTTCTTTGGCCTGGCGCGCGCTAAAACCCGTATCCACCAAAATTGTGCGTTCAGCGTTGCGCACCACCCACACAAAATAATCCATCGGCATCGGTTCATCATGCGGATCTTGCGTGATGAAGTTTTCACGACGCGAGCGCTTGGCCATTGTGCCGTAACGCAGGGCAAAGATCTCGTATTGGGGCAGTGTCATGACTTCTCCGATTTGTATCTCGTGGTTACATTGCAGTTTGATTTTGGATTTGCTGCGCACCCTGTGTCAAGAAGATTAGCAGACAACGCGCTTGACACCGGTCAAGCCAAGCGCAGACAATCGAGACCACACGATTACGCAATTTAACCTCACCATCATCCTCCTGGAGCATCACATGTCTGCAAAATCCGAAACCGCAAAACTTTTTAAAGACGGCTTGGCCGTTCGCCGCGCCGTCCTCGGCCCAGACTATGTAGATGGCTCCATTGCCAAAGCAAATGACTTCACGATGGCGTTTCAGCACATCACCACCGAATGGTGCTGGGGCTACGCCTGGACGCGTGATGGTTTAAGCCGCAAGACACGCAGCATGCTTAACCTCGCGATGCTCACCGCACTGAACCGTTCAGCCGAGATCAAACTGCACGTCAAAGGCGCACTCGCTAACGGCGTAACGGTCGAAGAAATCAAAGAAGTGTTGCTACACGCAACCGTTTACTGTGGCATCCCCGCTGGTTTGGACGCTTTCAAAGCGGCCAACCAGGTATTGGAAGAGGAAGGCGCCTACACCAAGGCAGCCGCTAAAGCTGTAAAAAAATCTGCTGCTAAAAAATCCGCTGCTAAAAAAACCACGGCAAAAAAAGCAACCGCTAAAAAGGCCGTCGCTAAAAAGCCCACCACTAAAAAGGCTGTCAAGAAATGAGCGCCAAACCCACCATAGGTTTTGTAGGCGTAGGCAGCATGGGCTGGCCCATGGCTGCCCTTCTGCACAAAGCTGGCTATCCTCTGCAAATCGTCGATGCGTCGTCTGAACGCGCGCAGGCCTTCGCCAAAGAATTCGGCGGTACGGTCGCAGCATCCAACCGCGCGCTCGCGGCAGCATCTGACATCATCATCACGATTCTGCCTACCAGTGCGATCGTTCAGGCGGTCCTTGAAGGCCCGGATGGCGTGCTCGCCGGACTGCGCAAAGACGCTGTCGTGGTCGAAATGAGTTCAGGCGTGCCCACCATCACACGCAGCTTGGCCGAACAAGTCGCCGCGGTTGGCGCGCACATGGTTGACGCGCCTGTTTCTGGCGGCGTGCCACGCGCCAAGACCGGCGAACTCGCGATCATGTTTGGCGGTAGCGAAGCCATTCTTGAGCGTGTACGCCCTGTGCTGTCCTGTATGGGCACCTCCATTACCCGCACGGGTGATGTTGGCTCCGCACATGCGATGAAAGCGCTGAACAACTTGGTCTCGGCTGGTGGCTTTTTGATTGGCGTCGAAGCGCTGATGATTGGCAAGCGCTTTGGCCTCGATCCCTCAGCAATGGTCGATGTGCTGAACTCTTCGACGGGCATGAACAACTCCACCCAAAAGAAATTCAAAC
>CAIUZV010000147.1 GCA_903903735.1 uncultured beta proteobacterium
ACGACACCAACCGGTCGTGCCGAGGGCGCACGCTTGTTCGCCGCCGAGATCGCCTCGGGCCAATTGCGCCAACAGTGGCTGCCCTATGATTTTCCTGGTGCGACACGTAAGTTCTTTGCCCATTACCGTCCGCGCTTGGCACTACTCATTGAGCGCGAAGTCTGGCCAAACTTAATCGAGCAAGCACGTTTGGCCGATGTGCCCGTCGTGCTCGCAAGTGCGCGTTTTTCGGAGCGTGCGCAGGGACATGTTCGCCGTATCGATCAATTGTTTATTAGCTTGATGCGCGATGCGTATGCCAGTATCGACTTAGCCTTGGCGCAGACGGAAGACGATGCCCGTCGCCTCTATGAGATCGGCGCACCGAATGTACAAGTCGTCGGTAATTTAAAGTTTGATGTGCAGTTGCCAGTGTTAGCTGTCGAGGCGGGGCGTGGTTGGCGCGAGCGTCTCGGTCGCCCGATTATTGCGATTGCCAGCACGCGCGAGGGCGAAGACGCCATGTTCGTCCCAGCGATAAAGCAGCGGTTATTACACAAAGACTCAGTCATCACGGATTACCACGTACAGCTCGACCCGGTAGAGATGCCAGCCACAGCACCATTATTTTTGCTGATTCCTCGGCATCCGCAACGGTTTGATGAGGCAGCAAGCATACTGGAGGCTGCAAACGTTAAATACGTACGGTGGTCCACCATTCGTCATAACGTCGATGCACCGCAAGAGCTCGCACAAGTTGAAGTTGTGTTGTGCGACACGCTCGGTGAAATGCCGTTCTTTTACGCAGCGAGTGATGTCGCCATTGTTGCCGGCAGCTTTGCACCACATGGCGGTCAAAACTTGATTGAAGCGTGTGCGCTTGGCACGCCAGTCATCGTAGGACCCTTCACACGTAACTTTGCGGATGCGGTCGACGGCGCCGTGGCGGTAGGCGCAGCGATTCAAATCGTGAGTTCTGAGTTAGTCGACCCCGCACAACGTGCGGTGGCAACAGCGGTGAGTTGGCTGCAAGAGCCAGAAGCCTTAGCGAATCGTGGTCGCTTAGGCCGTGATTGGGTTGCACAACACACCGGTGCGACACAACGCATCGTGCAGCAGCTTAACGAGTTTGAAGCTGCCCGGGACCAATCTTCACGGCGTCCGCATTAAGCGGCGCGGCGATATTTGCCGCAGGCGTGCGACCCTTCTGCGCACGCGGCGTACCAAACCAACCTTGCCCGATTGCAAACAAGCCAAGGTTGATGATTACCAAGATAATAAATAACGTTCTCATTCATGCAATGTAATGAGAATAGGCGAGGTTCGTCAACCTAACCACTCACCGGCACCAAATGCGCCAGCCCATCCAACACGGGGTTGGCGAGCACTTCAATCTGAAGCTGCCCGAGTAGTCTCCGCACTTCTTGTTCGACTTCCGGCCAGCCACCACCGCTGACACATAGCACGGGCGCTACGCCAAACTTTTCTTGCGTGATCAGGCACTGGCGGTGCACGGCGCCTGCTTGTGCGGCCACCACGCCTGTCGAGATGGCTTGTAACGTTTGGCGCGGATAGTCGGTGCCCGCACCACTAGCGAGAGGCAGGTTTGCCGTACCCTGCGCGAGCGATTGGCGCATCAGTGCTGGGCCCGGCAGAATCAGGCCGCCTTCAAAATGATTGCTCGGATTGAGGGTGTCAATCGTTGTGGCCGTGCCAAACGTTGCGAGTACGAGCGGTGGGTGCGCAGTCTTAAACCGTGCGGCAAGGCCCAGCATCGAGGCCCAGCGATCGGCACCGAGCTGCTCGGGTTGCGCGTAACCATTCGTGACACCGGCTTGCGATGCAGAGGGCGTGATCCATTGCAATGTGCAGTGGATCTCTTGCAGCGTTTGCTGAAGATGCTCTGCGACGACG
Organism: uncultured beta proteobacterium; assembly: GCA_903903735.1. Taxonomy (GTDB): domain Bacteria; phylum Pseudomonadota; class Gammaproteobacteria; order Burkholderiales; family Burkholderiaceae_B; genus Zwartia. The sequence continues at coordinate 1,894 of CAIUZV010000147.1, forward strand.
CGTCCAGCAACATTCACACCGAGCGCGGTAGTCGGCTGCACAGGAAGCGAGGCGAGCCATTTGCGCAGGCGTTCGCGCAAATCCGCGAGCGGATTCAAGGTAATGGCATGGGCAGCGGCTTCGCGCCCAAGGCCTGGGTGTTGCCAGCCTAGCTTGATACGAGTATTGCCAACATCCATCAAAATAATCATGCGTTTCTCTCAGAACTGGAGTGCTGCGAAGCGCGTGCGCGGATCGAGACATCGCCCACCAAAATGGGCAAGAGACCGGACGCGGTCTCGATTTGTAAGCGACCAATGGAATCGGTGCCGCAAGCAATGCCAGTGTGCAGCAGTTTGCCCTGATCGATCACATCGACATGCTCACCCAGTAAGCCATCGACTTCCTGGTAGCGTGGCGCAAAAGCAGCATACCCTTTTGCGGCGTAGTCGTGCAGGGTGCGTTGCCAAGCTTGTGCGAGTGTGGCGACGAGCGAGATGGGGTCAACGGCGTGGCCCACCAGAATCTGTGAAAGATCTGCGACGGTACGGTTGAGATCGACCGACAGCGCTGCAGCACCGGATAGATTGAGCCCCATGCCGATCACAAGCAGGGGTTGTTGTGGTTTGGTGGACGGGGCTGTTTCAACCAAAATGCCCGCGAGCTTGGCGCCTTTCCATTGCAGATCGTTTGGCCACTTGAGGGTGAGCTGATGGGCAGCGCGTGCGCCAAGCAGGGGGGCAAGCACGCTGCGCAGTGCCAGGCAGCTGGCGATGCCAAGCGCCGGCGCGACACCAGGGAGTTCACCCATACCAATTTTTGACGTAAAGCCACAAGAAAACATCAAGCACTCGCCGGCTGCGTTATGCCAAGGGCGCGCAGCCCGGCCTTTGCCCGCCGTTTGTAGGTGGGCGCCAAGCAAGCGTGGCCAAGACGCAGCGGCAACGGTGGAGACGGGCACATCGGCGCGCAGTGCGGCCGAACTTGCCATCGCCCGCGCGAAATCTCCCAGATCCTTATTGGTGGATCCGGTGCTTTTTACCCAATCCACTGCGTCAAATTCTGGCAGCAAGGTGGCAAGCCTCTCTCGAAAGGCGTTGGGCGAAGGAAACGGGATCGAAGAGCGGGAATCGACTGTCATCACCCGATTTTACGGCGTGAATTATGATGGGGGTACTTTATGGATTCCATATCCTTTGCATGACGCTTAGTTCGACATCTTCGCAGTCAGATCGCCTAGTCGTCTTAGACGACAAGGTCTGCCGTCTGAGCGGCGACTGGAATGTACAAGCGCTCGCCGTGTCGGGTGAAGTTGATCGGCGTGTAGCGTTGCTCGCGCGCGCGCGGCCCGCGATGGACTGGGATCTCACCAGCATCGCAAAATTTGACGCGGTAGGTGCCCAGTTGCTGTGGAAGCGCTGGGGCGCCGTGTTGCCGCCAGGCGTCGTGCTCACAGATAGCCAACGTGCCTTGTTTGACGTGCTGGCCGAATACCCGGTTGAGCGGGCACCGACAGCGCCCGTACCCCAGATGTTTGATTGGGTCCGTGGGATTGGACGCGGGGTGTTTGTGGGGCTTGAGCACGGCCTCGGGTTGCTACGCATGCTCGGTACGTTTATGGGAGATTTTGGTCGTCTCCTTATGCGACCTTCGCGTGGTCCCTGGCGGGAAATCTCGGCGCAGGTGTATCGAGTGGGGGCGCAGGCGCTCGGCATCACCGCCTTGGTCGGATTTTTGATTGGTATTGTCTTGTCGTATTTGTCGGCACAGCAGCTCGCGGTGTTTGGGGTCGGACAGTTCATCGTCAAGCTGTTGGGGGTGGCAACTGTGCGGGAACTCGGTCCGATTCTGGCTGCGATTCTAGTGGCGGGGCGCTCGGGCTCATCGATTACCGCGCAGATTGGCGTGATGCGTGTCACGCAAGAGCTCGATGCGATGGAGGTAATGGGGATTTCGCACGGACAGCGGTTGATTTTGCCGCGAGTGATCGCCTTGGCAATTGCCATGCCGCTTTTGGTGCTGTGGACAGACGCCATAGCGTTGATCGGTGGGATGATCGCGGCGAAGCTGCAGCTAGGCCTAACGATGCAGTGGTTCTTTGGCCAGTTACCGGATGCGATCGGTATCAAAAACTACTGGATTAGTGTGATCAAGGGCATTACGTTCGGTATCTGGATTGCCTTGGTGGCGTGCCACTTTGGTTTGCGCATCAAACCCAATACCGAGAGCCTAGGGCGTGGCACGACAGCCTCGGTGGTGACAGCGATTACCGGCGTGATCCTGATAGACGCCTTATACGCAATCCTCTTTAACGAGATGGGGATATGACGGCGGCCCCCATCATCTCGGTGCAGCATCTCACCACGGCGTTTGGTACACACGTCGTGCATCAGGACTTGAGTCTGGATGTTTACCCCAAAGAGATCCTCGCCTTAGTCGGTGGCTCGGGCTCGGGTAAAACAACTTTATTGCGACAGATTTTGGGGCTGGATGAACCGCGCAGCGGAGTGGTCAAAGTCTTTGGCCGACCAGTGCACGATTACACCGGTCAGGACCGCATCGCGCTGACCCATCGGTGGGGCATGTTATTTCAAGCGGGCGCACTCTTTTCTGCGCTGCCCGTCTTCGATAATATTGCGTTGCCCTTGCGTGAATTGCATCACTTGCCTGAAGCCTTGATCCGCGATGTGGTGCTGATGCGCTTGAGCTGGATGGGATTGACGGCACGCGACGCAGACCTGATGCCTTCGGACTTGTCGGGCGGCATGATTAAGCGCGTTGCCTTGGCCAGAGCGCTAGCGCTGGACCCTGAACTATTGTTTCTGGATGAACCCACGGCAGGGCTTGATCCGCAGCGCGCAGATGAGTTTGTAGAGTTAATTCGTGTGCTGCACCGTGAGTTAGGGTTTACTGTCGTGATGGTGACGCACGATTTGGATACGATTGGTGCCTTGGCTTCGCGTGTCGCGGTCTTGGCTGAAAAGAAAGTGTTAGTTGAAGGCTCGCTAGAGACGGTGATGGCAACCAAGCACCCCTTTATTGATGCCTTTTTTCATAGTGAGCGTGGTGTACGTGCGCTCGGGGCAACTGCCGCCAAGGATGTGAATCATGGAAAACCGTAGTCACGCGTTACTCGCGGGATTGTTTACCTTGCTGCTGGTGATCGCTGGAGCGATCGGGGCAGTGTGGGTCAGTAAGAAGAACGTGCCGCTGTTACCGTATGAGTTAGTCGCAACCTCTCCGGTGACTGGGCTCTCGGTGCAATCGGCTGTGCGCTACCAGGGGGTGCCGGTGGGTCGGGTGCAGTCGCTACGCTTCATGCCCGATAAGCCAGGACAGGTGCGAATTCTGATTGGTGTGGATCCGAACACCCCCTTGACGGAATCAAGCTGGGCAGAGATTGTCACAGCGGGTGTCACTGGGATTTCCAACGTTGAATTACGTGATGACGGAAAATCAAAAAAGCGGCTGGTGTCGTCAGCTGAGCATATTCAAGACATTCCGATCCGTCCGAGCTTTCTGGAGCGCTTGCAAACGCAGAGCGACGAACTATTGCCTGCGCTAGATCGCATCATGGATCAGATTGAAAAAATCACCAGCGATCAAAATATTGATTCCCTACAGACCACGATGAAGAATGTGGCCGAGTTGTCGACCCAGTTGAATCAGTCTGCCAAGCTGCTCGAGCCTGGATTAAAAAAGATTCCCGCCATGGTTGATGGCGTCACGGCGATGACACGGCGCATGGACGATGGCATCGTGTTGCTGACGCGCCGACTCGATGGGGCAATGGCTGATATCAGTATTTTGACGCGGTCGGCCCAAGAGGCGATTGCAAAAGTGAATGCGACGACGCTGCCGGACGTGTCTTTGCTTTCATCTAGCGTGGTGGATGCCTCTCGCACACTGACGCGGACCGTGCGCCAATTTGGGCAGTCGCCGCAGTCATTTATTTTTGGACCACCGCGTGTGGCACCAGGCCCGGGTGAGCCGGGGTTTGCAGGTTTTGGCTCAACTGCGCCGTAAAGGGAAATCATGCGTATATTTTGGTTAAAAATTGCAGCGATCGTCACCGTTTTAGGCGCGATAACCGGCTGCTCTGTGGGGGGTGGTGAGGTGCGTGCGCCCCGTCAGCTTGACTTGGGAGCAGGACTGTCTGCACCGGTTGGGAACCTACCGGCGAACCGACCGTTGTTGTTGGCGCCGGTGACGGCTTCGGCCTTGCTCAATGACACGACGGTGATCTGGCGCGTGGGCGAGAGTGGGCAGCCTCAGGGCTTTACAACGTATCGCTGGGCGGCCCCGCCGGCGCAGCTTGTTACCCAGCGTTTGATGGCGCGGTTGTCGCTGCAAGGCGCGGTGCTGGAGCAAGGTATTGGGGGTGATGCACCCCAGTTGCGTTTGAATCTGCAGAGTTTTGAGCAGCTGTTTACGCCGGATGGTAAATCGAGCCAAGGCGTGTTGACGATGCAGGCGGTCCTGCTGCGCGCCAACCGTGTCGTCTCGCAAAAGTTGATCGACATTAAAGTGCCGGCTACGTCCCAGGACGCCGCAGGTGGCGCGCAGGCCCTTCGACTGGCGACGGATCAGGCCGCCGAACAAGTGGCACAATGGCTGACCCCTTTTCTGAAACCTTAGTAGATTTATGCCCGCACATACTGAAACAACTACTTTTGATGGCTTAGCTGGTGTGATCGACTGCGCGCTCGATTGGCCCGAAGGTACGCCCAGCGGTTGGGCCTTGATTCTGCATCCGAATCCTTCTCAGGGCGGGACGCGCGATAACAAAGTCGTGACCACCCTTGCGCGGGCATGCGTGCAACAGGGTTTGCTGGCGATTCGACCCAATTTTCGCGGGATCGGTACCTCGGGTGGTGCCTTCGACCATGGCAAGGGTGAATTACAAGATATGGCTGCGCTGGTCGAGCAGTTTCGGGTGCGTTACCCCGAGATTGCTGCCAAGCCGTGGGTGTTAGGTGGATTCTCTTTTGGCACATCCATTGGCGTGCAGTTATATGCCCAGTGGGAGAAATTACAGAAAAACTTGCCTAACATTGTCATTTTGACAGGCTCGGCCGCCTTGCGCTTTCGCCACAATGAGGCCAAAGCCCCCGAGGATGCGTTGGTGATACACGGAGAAGACGACGAGGTCGTGCCGTTATCGGAAGTGATGGAGTGGGCGCGGCCAATTGGGATGCCAGTCGTAGTCATCCCCGACGCGGGTCATTTCTTTCATGGCAAGCTGCTCGTACTAAGACAATTAGTGCAGACAAGATTAAAGGCATTGCCCTAGCGCGCAGAGATGGAATGCCTATAATGAGGCTGTTACGTTGTTGGAAGACCTCAGTCATGTCCGAGCCTTTGTTTGTAGTAGTCCGCAGTGCATTGTGCGCAAGTGCCTCCAAGCTTGCCGGCGCAGCAAAAGCTATATCGACTGCACTGACATCGACTGCGTGTATGTCGGTTCTTGGCCTGTCGATCGCGATCACTTCGCCTCAGACTCACGCCCAGAACGCAACGACCCCAACGACCCCAACGACCAAGCCCGCGCCGAAAGGCAAGGGCGAGCCGGCCGCCAAGGCAGACCCCGCGGCAGCCAAGCCAGCGCCCTCAGAAGCAGCGGTGTCGGCCAAAACCCCTTCGCCACTGACCCCAGTACAGGTCGGGGAGATGTCGAGTGTGCCAGCGCCCACTATTGCTGCACGCGCCTGGATTACGGTGGATGTCACGAGCGGGCAGGTGGTAGCTTCCTCTAATGCCGATCAAAAAGTTGAGCCGGCTTCGCTGACTAAAATCATGACGGCCTACCTGGCTTTCACAGCGATCAAAGAAAAGCGTTTAACGCTCGAGCAGCAAGCGAATGTGTCGACGGTCGCCTGGAAAACGCGCGGTTCGCGCATGTTCATTGAGCCACGCAAGCCTGTGACAGTCGACGAGCTCTTAAAGGGTGTGATTATTCAGTCAGGCAACGATGCATCGGTGGCCCTCGCCGAAGCCGTCTCGGGTAGCGAGGCCGCTTTTGTCGACAGCATGAATAAAGAAGCGGCGCGCATGGGTATGGTCAACACTGTGTTCAAGAACGCAACCGGTCTGCCCGATCCTGAGCACATGACTACCGTGCGCGATTTGGCCATCATTGCGCGTCGGATGATCAATGATCATCCAGACTACTTTCCCTACTATTCGATGCGCGAGTTCACCTACAACAAAATTAAACAGTCCAACCGCAATCGTTTGTTGTGGGCCGATCCGTCTGTGGATGGCATGAAAACTGGTCACACAGATGCCGCTGGCTACTGTCTGGTTGCGACCGCGAAGCGTGGTGATCGGCGTGTGATTACCGTGCTGGTAGGCTCTGACAGCATGGCCACGCGCGCGGAAGAAAGCCTCAAGATTCTGAACTGGACGTTCCAGAATTTTGAGACGATCAAGATTTTTGATAAGTCACAGCCGGCTGTTGAAGCGCGTGTCTGGCAAGGTAAAACCGACGAAGCCAAGCTGGGTGTGTCGAACCCCTTGTGGGTGACGGTGCCGCGCGGTCGTGCCGGAGATGTCAAGCCCATTGCTAAGCGCCCAGACCCGCTGCTCGCGCCACTCGGTGCGGGTGAGAAGGTCGGTACGCTCACCTTGATGTTGGATAACAAGTTGTTGCGCTCGGAGCCGCTTGAAGTGCTTGAGGCCGTTGAACGCGCAGGCTTTGTCGGCCGCACAGTTGATACCGTCAAGTTGTGGTTCCGCAAGTCCGAGTAATTTTCTAATAATCAATCGAACGCAGAGAGCAGAACAAATGGTGCAAAACATGTTGATCCAAGGTGTTTCAGGCAATCCAACCGTCTATGTCAACGGCGTCTTTGGCCCGCTGTCTGAGGCAAAAATTTCGGTGCTCGACCGAGGTTTTATTTTTGGTGATGGCATCTACGAAGTCGTGCCGATTTACAAAGGCAAGACCTTCCGCATGGCGCAGCATTTGGCGCGTCTTGAGCGCAGCCTTGCGAAGTTACGTATTCAAAATCCAATGACTAAGCCGCAATGGGAAGCCTTGGTTAAAGAACTGACCGATCGCAACTCAGAGCCCACCAGTATGGTGTACATCCAGGTGACGCGGGGTGTCGCGAAACGCGACCATGCGTTCCCCGTGCCACCCGTAGAGCCGACCGTGTTTGCGATGGTGGCGCCAATGACCCCACCGACTGCGGCGGTCCGAGAGAAAGGCTTAACGTCCGTGAGCATCCCTGATGAGCGCTGGCTGCACTGCGATATTAAGTCGGTATCCTTGCTGGGCAACGTACTGGCTAAGCAAGCGGCAGTCGATGCGGGCGTCGATGAGGTCATCCAGTTCCGTAATGGCAACCTCACAGAAGGCGCGTCGTGCAATATTTGGGTGATCAAGCAGGGCAAGCTGATTGCTCCACTAAAAGATAACCTCGTGCTTGAAGGTATCCGTTATGGCTTGCTCGAAGAGTTGTGCAAAGAAGCCGGCATTTCCTTCGAATTGCGAGTCGTCAAACAAGAGGAAGTGCAGGGTGCGGACGAGATCCTGATGTCCTCTGCAACCCGCGAAGTATTGGCGATTGTTCAGCTCGACGGTAAGCCCGTTGGTTCTGGCAAGCCTGGTCCGGTCTTTCAGAAACTGCGCGCCGCATACGATGCACGCATTGCCGCACTGTAATAATGACCGTGCCAACGGAAGAATCGCTGATCAAGTACCCGTCTGCGTTTCCCATCAAAGTGATGGGAAAACAGACGCCTGAATTAGCGCAAGTCCTGTCAGATCTGGTACGCGAATATGACCCAGCTTTTGATCCGGCCACAGTTGAAATGCGTCCAAGCAAGGCAGGTAATTACATGGGGTTGACGTTCACGATCAACGCAACCTCGCGCGAGCAACTCGACAATCTGTATCGCGCGCTGCACGCACACCCGCTGGTTTCGGTGGTGTTGTAGTGTCGCGGGTGTGGTCACGCCCGTCTGAATATGAGCCTGTCTGGCGCG
>CAIUZV010000148.1 GCA_903903735.1 uncultured beta proteobacterium
GTGGCCCCATCGTGGGGAGCATGGCTAACGCCTCGGCCTCAGCTGCGCGGATGGTACTTGCGCGGGCTGCAAGCATCGCTTGGGGTGCGTACAACGCACCGAGCCAGTTGGGGAACGTTTCGATTAGCCCCGGCCAACGCACTAATTCTAGATAGAGGCTGGGGATGATGCCCCCTTGTGCACCTTCGTGGTGTTGCGCCAGGTTGCGAATCGCTGCTGCAAGCGCGGGATCCAAGGTGTCAATTCGAGGCAAAGGTGGTAGTTGCGCAGCCGTGGCAGGTAAGGGCGCTACAGAGAGCGCGGCCGAGGCGCCGTCGACTCCTTCTAAACGCAAACGCAGTGCGGTCAGCGCAATCATGTTGGTGCAGTTGCCGCGGATGTAAGCGGCCAGCATGGAGTGGAAGTCGTGCATTTGTGAGGGGCCAACACCCGCAACATCCCAGGCGGATAATGAAACAGGCGCGATGGCAGGCAGTTCGACTGCGTGTATCAAACGATGGCGTGCCGCTGCCATTTCCTGTGACCCCACCAATGGGCGCACGCCAGCCCAGGCCCATTCGAGCACGTTGGGTAGCGCTGCAAAGTGTCGCCAGATCAGATTGACCATTTGCAAGCCTGAGACCGCGCGAATGTCTGCATAGATAGCAGATATCTCGGGAGAGGCGTTTAGGGGGTGTATTTCGGGGAAATTGGTCATGTGTCGTGGCCGTTAGAGGAATCAAGCGAACCTAATGTGTCAGGGATTACTGGGCAAAGCGGCTGTGTGGTGAATGGGGCTATTTGGGGTAATTGTGGCTACTTTGCGTACAATCTAGCACCTAAATGAGTTGATATGACCGCCTACGCAGACGTTTCCCTATTTCCACGCAACGCCAAGCCCCTCAGCAGCTACCGCAAGTACTGGGCGGCGCGTTTTGGTGTGGCGCCCTTTTTGCCGATGAATCGTGAGGAAATGACTCAGCTCGGCTGGGATAGTTGCGACATTATTATCGTGACGGGGGACGCGTATGTCGATCACCCAAGCTTCGGTATGGCGGTGATCGGACGGATGCTTGAGAACCAAGGCTTTCGTGTGGGCATCATCTCGCAGCCAGATTGGCAGAGCGCCGAGCCCTTTAAAGCCTTAGGTAAGCCAAACCTGTTTTTTGGTGTGACGGCTGGCAATATGGATTCGATGATCAACCGGTACACGGCTGATCGCAAAATGCGCAGTGATGACGCCTATACCGCAGGTGACATAGGCGGCAAGCGACCAGACCGCGCCGCCATCGTCTACACCCAACGCTGTAAAGAAGCCTACAAAGATGTCCCCATTATTTTGGGTGGTATCGAAGGCTCGCTGCGTCGCATCGCACACTACGATTACTGGTCAGACAAAGTGCGTCGTTCCGTTGTGATCGACAGTAAATGTGATTTGCTCTTGTACGGTAACGCCGAGCGTGCCGTTGTTGAAATCGCGCATCGACTGGCTGCAAAAGAGCCTGTCCAGCAAATGACCGATATTCGCGGTACGGCATTCTTGCGCCGGGAGACGCCTGAGGGCTGGTTCGAAATCGATTCGACGAGTGTGGATGCGCCGGGTAGGGTAGAAGCGCACGTTAATCCGTATCTGATGATTAGCGAGCAGGCGCTCGAGCAAGGCGAAAGCTGCGCGCGTAACGACGAGGCGCGAGCGGTGGCTGACGAGGCTAACGCCAAAAGCACTGGTAAGAAAAAACTGAAAGCAGGCGAAGCGCCTCTTGTTTTTACCCCGAACCCCTCTACACAGGTGAAGGGTAAGCTCAAGGTGCCGCCGCGTGATCGCAGTGTGATTCGTTTGCCGGCCTATGAGCAAGTGAAGTCTGATCCTGTCTTGTACGCGCATGCGAACCGCGTCTTGCATCTCGAGACCAACCCAGGCAATGCACGTGCAATCGTACAAGCACACGGGGAAGGACGGACTGCGCGTGATGTGTGGATTAATCCTCCACCGATTCCACTCACAACAGCCGAGATGGATTTGGTTTTCGATTTGCCCTACGCGCGAAGTCCTCATCCTGTTTATGCAGACGAGAACGGCAGTCACGATGGTGTAACCAAGATTCCCGCTTGGGAAATGATTCGGTTTAGCGTCAACATCATGCGAGGTTGTTTTGGCGGCTGCACGTTCTGTTCGATCACCGAGCACGAAGGGCGCATTATTCAGAGTCGCAGTGAAGATTCTGTTATCCGTGAGATCGAAGATATTCGCGACAAAGTGCCTGGTTTTACTGGCGTTATTTCTGACCTAGGTGGACCAACGGCCAACATGTACCGGATTGGCTGTAAGAGCCCAGAGATTGAGTCCGCCTGTCGCAAGCCAAGTTGCGTCTACCCAGATGTTTGTCAAAACCTGAACACCGATCACAGCTCCTTGATTCATATGTACCGTCGCGCGCGCGCGGTCAAAGGCGTGAAGAAGATTCTGATTGGTTCGGGCCTACGCTACGACTTGGCGGTGAAGTCGCCTGAATACATTCGTGAGCTCGTCACACATCACGTTGGCGGCTATCTAAAGATTGCGCCAGAGCATACCGAGATGGGCCCTTTGTCAAAGATGATGAAGCCTGGTATTGGCAGCTACGATAAGTTCAAACAATTATTTGATAAGTTTAGTGAGCAGGCCGGTAAGAAACAGTTCTTGGTACCGTACTTTATCGCGGCTCACCCCGGTACAAGTGATGAAGACATGATGCACTTGGCGATGTGGCTCAAGACACATGGGTTCCGTGCAGATCAAGTGCAGACGTTTTATCCAAGCCCGATGGCAACCGCCACGGCGATGTATCACTCAGGACGTAATCCGCTTGGTCGCGTGACGCGCACGAGCGAAACGGTTGATATTGTCCGAGGCGACCGTCGTCGTCGCTTACATAAAGCGTTCTTGCGTTACCACGATCCAAATAACTGGCCGCTATTGCGTGAGGCACTCAAAGACATGGGTCGTGCGGACTTGATCGGGAACGGAAAAAAACATCTGATCCCTTTTCATCAGCCGCGCACCGATGGGAGTTACACCAGCACGCGGCGCAAAAACAGTACGGAAGCAACAACCGTTCGACGCCCCGTGAGCGTCAGACCTGGTCGCGTGTTGACGCAACACACCGGGCTCCCGCCACGTAAAAAGGCCTAGCGTTCCCTGCGCCTAGTGGTTGTCTCGTGGCACTGCGCTGCCACTGCAGCCGACTAAGAAGTCAAAATCTACCCCGTCGTTTGCTTGGTTGACGTGATCCACATAGAGCTTGTAATAGCCGCGATTCAGTGGTGGCTTGGGTGCTTTCCATTTCAAACGTCGTTGCGCGAGGACATCCTCACTGACATCTAAATGTAGACGACGTTTTTTGACATCGAGCTCAATCAGGTCGCCCGTCTCTACTAAGCCCAGCACACCGCCCGCGGCAGCCTCCGGTGCGACGTGTAAGACGACCGTGCCGTAGGCGGTACCACTCATTCGCGCATCTGAGATTCGGATCATGTCGGTGATCCCTTTTTTAAGAATCTTAGGTGGCAAGGGCATGTTGCCTACTTCGGCCATACCTGGATAGCCTTTGGGCCCGCAGTTCTTCAACACCATGATGCAGTGTTCATCGATATCAAGTTTTGGATTATTGATCTTCTTGTGGAAATCTTCGATGTTTTCAAACACCACTGCGCGCCCTTTATGTTTCAACAGCTTAGGCGTTGCGGCCGAGGGTTTGATGATGGCACCATCAGGGCATAAGTTGCCACGTAGCACGGCAATACCCGTGTTCTTTTTAAAAGGTTTCTCCCACGTCGTGATGACGTCGCGATTCCAGCATTCCGCTTTCTTGTTGTTGTCCCAAATCGACTTGCCGTTGACGGTTAGTGCCTTTTTGTTGAGCAGCCCTTGCTCACCGAGCGCTCGTAAGACCACGGGCAAACCGCCCGCATAACAAAAATCTTCCATCAAGTATTTGCCACTTGGCATCAAATTAAGCAAGGTATGTACGTCACGTCCAAACTTATCCCAATCATCGATATTCAACTCCACACCAATCCGACGAGCGATGGCGATCAAATGGATGACCGCATTGGTTGAGCCGCCGATGGCAGCGTTGGTTCGGATAGCGTTTTCAAACGCGTGACGCGTCAATATTTTTGAAAGCGTCAGATCTTCTTTAACCATTTGTACGATACGTCGTCCCGATTCACGCGCGAGGACGTTACGCCGCGCATCGACTGCCGGGTAGGTGGCATTGCCCGGTAGTGCAACGCCTAAGGCCTCAACCATACTCGCCATCGTGGATGCCGTGCCCATCACCATGCAGTGCCCGTGCGAGCGATGCATGCAGGACTCTGCCTCATGGAATTCATCCACCGTCATTTTTCCGGCACGCACATCCTCTGACATGGACCAGGTGTTAGTGCCAGAGCCGATATCATGCCCACGATATTTGCCATTAAGCATCGGGCCACCCGACACCCCAATCGTCGGAATATTGACGCTGGAGGCGCCCATTAAAAGCGAGGGGGTCGTTTTGTCACAACCAAAAAGCAGAACGACCCCATCCAAGGGGTTGGCA
>CAIUZV010000149.1 GCA_903903735.1 uncultured beta proteobacterium
GCCAACATGAGTTCAAACCCCGCCGTCAACCCGAAGTCCGCAAACATTACTAGCGCAGCCGTCGCAGACGGTCGTGCCTGGGGTGAGATCGCCTACCAGCGCGGTGAGCGTTCGGGTAACAGCGGTGGTAATGGCTTTAACAACAACCTGTACCAAGCCGTGTTTGGTGTGGATGCGTACACGAACGCTGCGCTTGGGCTCAAGCTTGGTGGTGGCTTAGCGCTCTCAAACACCACGGTCAATGCAGCGGGTGGCAACAGCACCATCCAGCAGGGTGCCTTGTTCCTCTACGGCAAGATGCCTGTGGCAGAAGATTATGTACTGGATGGAATGGTGAGCCTTGGCCTAAGTTCCACAAACCTCACGCGCAGTGACGTTACCGGTATCAGCAGTGGCTTTAGCAACAAATCTGTGATGGGTAACGATGTGCTGGTCAGTGCAGGCCTGAGCCGTCCGTTTGAGGCGAGCGGTGTGCGCATCACCCCTTATGTGCGCCTCACCTACCAGTACGTGGGCCAAGCCTCCTACGATGAGGGCACAAGCGCCGCAGCGCTTACCGTCTCACGCATGAACGCCAATGGCGTACGCGGAGTGATCGGTGTCGGTGCAGGGTCGCTCAACAAAGACCCACTCAAAGATGAATACACCTACCGCGCGAATCTCGCGATCGGTGCTGACTCGCAGGGCTTGCTTAATCCAACCTTGAACACCACCCTCGGTGGCTACTCAAGCAGCGTGACTACGCCCACGGCAGGCTCAACGTTTGTGCAAGCAGGCCTGTATGGCACGGTCAAAGTTGCTGACAGTGCCTACGCCTATGCAGGAGTCTCTGCCGAAGCTAGAACGAGCCAGACGCTGTATGGCGGGAGTATGGGCTTAAGGGTGGCGTTCTAGTGCAAGCATTCTCATAAACACGTGATCATCAACTCGTTACGACGCAAGAACCAGAGCGTCCACGGCGGGTCATAGCGTGCAAGAGTTTCAGAACCTGCCGCCACTAACTTTTGTTCAAGCATGAACTGTTTGAGTTGCCGCGTGTATTCGATAATGTCTGGCTCTTTTGCTAGCCCAGAAAACTTCACGACAGCCACGCGGGTGGGTTCGAGAGCCACAAGTTTGACCTTCGGGTCATTCGGGATTGGAAGGGTATCCAGTGTGTACCCCTTGGGCATGATGAACCGGACAGTCCAGCCAAGTTCATCTCCGCTTTGCGTAACCGGTGCGGTCATTGCAATTTTTTCATTTCCCTTAGGTGTTTGTGTGACAGGCGATGTCATCGCAATACTTTGTCGAGTTGTGTTGCCACCAAAGATGTAGGCGGCGAGTAGACGGAATCCTGCGTTGATTGCTTCGCTACGCGGACCTGTAACGGTGACCTCGGCGGCAATCAACGATGGATACTCGCGGATCTCAAAGCTGCCCTCAGTCAATGTCGCCGTGTAAGGCGGTTCTTCTGTAGCCATGGCGATTTGTCCGTAAGTTGTTAGGGTAAAAAGCAAACCAAAAATTATTTTTTTGAACATGGCATTGGAGTTAGTCATTGAGAGCTGCGTTATTGAAATGAGAGCACAAGGTTGCTCACAAAGTTAAATCACTATTAAGAGCGCGTCTTGAAAAAATCAATCAGCGCCTCAGCCACCTGAGTTGGTCTCTCGCGCTGCGGAAAATGTCCCACGTCTTCTAATACGATACGACGGTAAGGTCCACTAAACCATTGCTCCTTCCCGGCAGATGTCTGCGGTGGGTTAACCGCATCGGCACCACCATGAATCACTAGCATTGGGTCGACAATAACAGGTAAGGGCTTGAGTGCCGCGATCTGTGCTGCGTAGGAGGGGTCACCTTGGGCATGACCCCAGCGATGACGATAAGAGTGTAGCGTGACATCAACCCAGTCTGGATTTTCAAAGGCGGCGGCAGTTGCATCAAACTCCGCCTGATCAAACCAACCTGCAGGAGACCAAGTATCCCACATGATTCGCGCGAAGCCCCGCGGATCGGCGCGCACAGTCTTTTCGCCGAGCGGCGTTGCCATGAACCAGTGATACCAGTAGTTGCGTGCTTGCTGAAAGGAAAGCGCTTGCGTCGGATCGTTGGTGCCATAGCCTACCGATACCATCCCAAGATGCGAAGCTAATCCGGGCGAGAGTCCCGCTGCAATCGCGACGGCACGTGCACCCCAATCGTGCCCAACCAACGCCGGCTCAAGTAGATTAAGCGCCCGAACAAAGTCGATTAGGTCGCAGCCTAATGCGACCAATTCACCGCTACGCGGTGTTGTGGGATCAAGGAAGCGTGTGCCGCCGTAGCCCCGCACTGAGGGCGCCAGTACGCGATAGCCCGCAGCGGCGAGCGCCTGCGCGACTTGATTCCAGGTCCGTGCTGCGTCGGGCCAGCCGTGTACCAGCACAACCGTGCGTGGGCCGTTCGGGTTCCATTCTAGATACTCGATGGATAAGCGGGTCGTATCGACGAATTTGTTTTCAGGAATATGCATAGGAATCTAGGTCGTCCGTGTTCAAATGTTATGTAGCGTCTGACAGTAATAAGTTATCGTACTTAATATCTTAGACACTTGAATAATTTAACGAAAAAGAGAGCCAAACATGCCAGAAAAAAAGAAAAGCGGCCTCGACCCCCATATTACCAACCGTGAGTTCAAGCTTCTACTTAATCCTGAGGGCTTAGATCGTCGGATAAAAATCGCCCAACTGCAAAGTCTGATTGTGAGTTTTTGTCAAAAGAGTAAAGTTAATTTTTTTCATTTGGATAACGCCAACACAGGGCTGCGCAACGTCTATTTTTTTGATACGCCGGGCGAGCACTTCAGACGTAACAATTTAATCTTGCGTGTACGTGAATCACGTCAAAATGTTTGGGTAGATGACTGGTGTGAGGTGACCCTCAAGTGCAGAACGCCGAAGTTGAAGTCTTCGCTTAAATTCGATCCCAAGCCCAACTCTGCGCACAAACATAGACTACGTTTAAAAGAAGAAATCTTGCGAGCAGATCACATGGGCTCTTCACGCAAAATCTACTCAAATAACTCGATCATGGATGCGGTGCCAATCGACAAAGTTTTTGAGAAAACGATTGGCGGAATCACTACATATTTTCCTGATCTGACTCGTTTGGAATTAGAGCTTGATCTGCCTGTGCGAGTTGTTGGTGGCAAAACGAATAAAGTTCTCGAAGCGTGTCTGCCAATTGGCAATATATCTTTTGGCGACGGTGTACAGGCTCACTGTGATATTGGGATCTGGATGCGCAGCGTCGGCGACCCGATCATCGGCGAACTCGCTTATTCTTATCGCGTCACGGATGCCAATCGGGACAACTCGAAAGCACACAAGAGAGCAGATAAGTTTTTTGAACAGCTCCAGCTTGCTATTCCGGACTGGCTTGCGACGGGTACAACCAAGACCGCCTTAATTTACGGAATTCCTGAATGAGTCTGGAGCCGTCAAATACTCCCTCTCGCGCTGCGTCTGAACCGACTAGCGAAAAAGTGAGTCTGGTCGCACTATTCCTTGAGTTTCTATTGATCGGGGCGGTGAGCTTTGGTGGTGGTATTGTTGCTTACGAAAAAATCCTGCTCACTGAAAAAAAGAAATGGTTAAGTCAGGATGAGTTCATGGCCGCGTTGGCAATTAGTCAGACGATGCCAGGTTTGAATTCAGTCAATCTTGCGATACTCGCAGGAGACAAGTTGCGTGGCAGCTTAGGCGCCTTTGTAGCGATGCTTGGCTTGATTCTGCCTGGGTCACTATTCGTCATGATTGCAGGCTATGCCTACACAGAAGGGCAAGACCATCCGATCGTCAATCTCCTTTTGGCGGGTATTGCCGCGTGCGCGACGGGATTATTGGCCGCGATCACCTATAAGCTTGGAGCTGATCTGTTCAAGCAGATCAGGCCTTTACTTATTATTGTCACGACCTTTATCTTAATGAGTGTCCTTCACTTGTCACTAATTTTGGTGCTGCTGATTATGGTGCCCATTGCAATTGCCATCTATAGACCAAGGGGCACTTGATGAGTGTGCTGATTCATCTCTGTCTCACCTTTGGAA
>CAIUZV010000150.1 GCA_903903735.1 uncultured beta proteobacterium
AAACGGACCCCAGTTTCAGGGGAGTATGGTTGCTCTGGTGACCCCCATGCACCCTGATGGCAGTGTCGACTACGGCAGCTTTAAAGCGCTGATCGATTGGCACGCTAAAGAAGGAACGGATGCCTTGGTGATCGTGGGAACATCAGGCGAATCCCCGACCGTTAACGTAGACGAGCACGCTGAGCTCATTCGCTTGGCTGTTGTGCACGCTGCGGGTCGTATTCCTGTGATTGCGGGTGTCGGTGCGAACTCAACTGCAGAAGCGATTCATCTGGCTGAGCATGCTCGCAAAGTCGGTGCGCACGCGGGGTTGTCTGTTGTGCCTTACTACAACAAACCCTCTCAGGAGGGCATGTACCAGCACTTCAAAGCGATCCAAGAGGCGGTTGATTTACCAACAATTTTGTATAACGTGCCAGGCCGCACTGTTGCAGATCTTGCGCATGACACTGTCGTGCGTTTGGCTCAGGTCCCAGGAATTATCGGGATCAAAGATGCGACGGGGGATATTGGTCGCGGAGCCTTGTTAATCCGTGACCTGCCTGCTAGCTTCGCCGTGCTGAGTGGCGACGATGCGACGGCTGCTGCGTTGATTTTATTGGGTGGTCGAGGCAATATTTCCGTAACAGCCAATATCGCACCACGAGCGATGCATGACATGTGTGCCGCAGCGCTCAAGGGTGATGTTGCAAAAGTGCGCGAACTCAACGGACTGCTTGGCCCCCTCAATAAGCTCTTGTTCGTTGAAGGGAATCCTGTTCCGGTGAAGTGGGCGTTGAGTCAAATGGGTCGTATTCCCAAGGGGATACGACTGCCGTTAGTTGAACTGAGTGCGCAGTATCATGCGCCACTGCGGGCCGCGATGGTCCAGGCAGGATTGCTCTAAGATGAAAACCCAAGGCTTCAACGTGAAATTTCTTAAAGTGACGGCCCTGCTCGGGCTTGCGTTAATCAGCGGTTGTGCCCAAATGCGCACCATGCTGGATGGCGATAACTCCGTTGACTACAAAAGCGTGGTGATGGCCGATCCGCTGAGTATTCCTCCGGACATGACGCAGGCTGCAAGCGATCCGCGTTATCGCGCGCCTGCCGGTGGTTCCACAACGTTCAATCAGTTTCAGCAGGCCGGACAGCAGGCGACGGTCAAGAGTGCAAGCGCGTCGCAGTCAGCGGTGCTGCCTACGCGCAATGACATGCGCGTCATGCGTGATGGTGATTTACGTTGGTTGTCGGTCGATCTGCCCGCGGATAGAGTTTTCTCGCTCGCTGCGGATTTCTGGAGTGAAAACGGATTCACACTGGATGTGACGGATCCGAAAGCTGGCTTGCTCGTCACAAACTGGGCAGAAAATCGTGCAAAAATCCCCGAAAGCTGGATTCGCCAGGTGCTGGGTGCGGCATTGCGAGGTTTGTGGGATAGCGGTACGCGTGATAAGTTCCGCACGCGGGTAGAGCGCGTGGGCACACGTACCGAGGTTTATATCTCGCATCAGCATATGGACGAGATGGCGACTGGGTCGGACGGCACAGAAATCCGATGGATGCGCGGTAAAGAAGATCCAGGCCTCAATGCGGCGATGCTCGCACGCTTGATGGTATTTATGGGTGAGGATGTCGATGGCGCACGCAAGAAGATGGCGCAGGCCGTAGCGAACCCCCAAGGCCCTAAGGTTGTGACCCCAACAACAGATAAGTCGGTGCTGATTATTAGTGAAAACTTTGATCGCGCTTGGCGGCGCGTTGGTGTTGCACTAGATTCAGGTGGTTTCGCGGTGGATGATCGCGACCGCTCAGCCGGAGATTATTACGTTCGTTACGTGGATAGTGATACAGGCATCAAGCGCGAAGATCCTAATTTCCTGAGCCGCTTGTTCGGGGCGAAAAATCCGGGCAAGGCACCTACCTATCGGATTCATTTAGTTGCTCGGGGTAATGACACGGAAGTGACCGTGCTGAACGAGAAGGGCCTGCGAGACGAAAGCGATACGGCGAAACGACTGCTTGCAGTGCTGGCAGACAAGATTTAGTTGATGCTTCGTGCTCAGGTAGGAGACGGGTCCTACTTGACGCAAGCATGAGGTTTTGCGAGCACACCGAGGCTGACTCGGTGTAGATTGTAGATGCGCGTGCTGATTAAAGTTTCGTTGGCACCTTGATGTGTTGGGCGACGCCCAAAGCGTCATTTCAATCAACTTCGACTTTTTAGTAAAAGTGATCAATCATGGTAGAAAAAGCAACGGTCCGCCTAGACGCCTACACGATTGATGGTGATCGTTTCAAGGTGATCATCAACGATGAGGAACAGTACTCAATCTGGCCTGAGCAAAAAGCTGTTCCAGCAGGATGGCATGAAAAGGGTTTCGCTGGTTCCAAAGATGAAGTAACACAATACATCGATCAGCATTGGACCGACATGCGTCCTGCTAGCCTGCGTAAAGCGATGGATGCAGTAGCCAAATAGCAAGTGTTTCCTTAGGTGTTGTCCGATGCGAACAATCGCGGTTGCAAATCAGAAAGGTGGCTGTGCCAAGACAACCACGGTAGTGAATTTGGCTGCGGCTCTTGCGGAAACAGGGCAGCGGGTGCTCGTGATCGACCTAGATCCCCAGGCAAATGCCAGTCAGTGGTTGGCCGCAGGCGAGCATTCTGACGGTGCGTTCAAGCTGTTGACAGAGGCCGGCGCTGTTGAAAAGCTCATCACTGCCTCGGCCACACCAAACATCGGCGTGATTATCGCCAGTCAAGATCTGGCAAATGTGGAAAAGGCGCTTGCTGGCAAGCTTGCCATTGATTCAATATTGAAGCGTCGGTTGGCTAAGCTTGATGCGTCAAAATGGGATTACATCTTGATTGACACGCCACCCACTCTCGGTGTGGTGACGTTGAATGCCTTAGTCGCAGCCAAAGAGCTTTTGATCCCTGTCACGACGCATGTGCTGACGCTCTCGGGTGTCGCCCAGCTAATGTCTTTAGTTGACGAGATTAAAGAAGTGCTGAATCCGGATCTGGAAATACTTGGTTTTGTAGCGTCCCGAGTTGATGCGCGAACGAGGCACTCGAAGGATGTACTCGAGCTTTTAACAGAGCGTTTCGGTGCCCAGGTATTGCAGACGCTGATTCGAGAGAATGTTCGCCTCGCCGAAGCGCCTTCTTATGGAATGCCAGTGCTTGAATACGACGCTTCGTGCGCGGCCTCAGCTGACTATCGTGCGCTCGCAACAGAAGTCGCTCAACGATAGATAAGGTAGATATGGCTGCGACCCGAACCAAAAAAACAATTCGCCTCAACCCGCTGGCGGTAGACGCGAAGCCAACGCTACCCCGGTCAGGCTTGTTGTCTGATTCGCCGGTACCAGCGCTTCGGGGAACGGCGAAGGCAAAGCCTGTTGCTGCACCCTCAAAAAAGATCAAAGCTAAGCCATCCGTCGAAGGGACTGGAAAAGCGGTAGCCAAAAAGACAAGAAAGGCCGACATCAAATCGGTCACGCAAGTCAAACCCGCCTCGCCTAAAAAGAAAGTAGTCGCTAGCGGCGTTCGGGAAGAAAAAAAGAAGATTGTAAAAACCACTACAAAAAAGAGCAAAGATGCCGTTGTCAAAGCTGTACCAGCGGCGAGTGCGTCACAAGAGCGCGACAAGAGCAAGGAAGAGCGGGCTGAGGTTGCGGCGGCCCCCGTGTTGCGAAATCGCCCCGTCGCACAGGTCCGTTATGGCGATGTGTTGAGTGTCCGAGAGATTGTTCCGGGGCCGAAAGCGGACGAATTTGGTTTCTATGAGTCTACGGGTGAGTTCGTGTCTCTGATGCATCTTGAGGGGCCGGTCGATCAATCGAGATCTGGATTCTTCCCTCTCGCTGTTGCCGGGCTCGTGATGGGTGGTGGGCTGGGGTTCGTTACAGCTTCAATCTTGAATATTCGCAAAAACACAATTTTCTTGGCTCGACAATTGGATGGAAAGCACAAGTATGTTTCGCTTGACTGGGACGGGTTGAGTCATTTGAAGCGAATGGCGTTTAAACTTGGTCGTTGAGTCGACAAGAGCGCGGCTCAACTTAGCCTGCCTCGGTATTATTTTGAAAAGGTGACTGTCATGAAAAAATCCGATCCAACAGACCGTAACGTCCACGGCCAAGCTGCGGCACAGCAGTTTGAGGCGGAGTACTCCAGGGATGAGGACTTGGTATTG
This sequence comes from uncultured beta proteobacterium, assembly GCA_903903735.1. Taxonomy (GTDB): domain Bacteria; phylum Pseudomonadota; class Gammaproteobacteria; order Burkholderiales; family Burkholderiaceae_B; genus Zwartia. The sequence continues at coordinate 4,184 of CAIUZV010000150.1, forward strand.
GCAGAACCGCTGATGGTTAAGGACTTTCGTCGCTTACTCGCGGACCAAACAGTTAAAAACTGGTCTCAGTGGGCGACGGTTGCGGGCTTTATACCCGTGCCTTTTTTTGATCTCGCCGCGATCTCGGGTGTCCAGATCAAGATGATTTACGACTTGTGCAAGGTCTATGACATCCCCTTTGAGCAAAGACAAGTTCGTGCAATTTTGTCTGGTTTGGCGGGAGGGGGTATCACGACAGTCGCCTCGACAGCACTATCTGGAACGCTGATCAAGAGCGTGCCTATCATTGGCTCGACGCTTGCTGCGGTAACCCAGCCCGTGATGTCTTACGCGACCACTTATGCGATCGGCACGATATTCGTCAGGCATTTTGAGTCTAACGGCACGCTCATGACAATGTCGATTGATGCAATAAAGTCGACGTATCAAGAGCAGGTCGCTTACGCAAAAAAAATGTTTCTAAAGAAAAGTGCTGCAGAAAAAACGGTCGATGTCGCTGCGACTCCGATTTAAACTGGGCCAACGCAGTGCGGACTTAAATGGAATGGACAGATGCGTAGTGCACGACAAGCTTCAGAGCTCATTAAGTTAGTCCAAGAATACAGTGGCTTAAGTTTGGGTCGTATTATTTACGTGGCTGGTCTCGCCGGCCTATGCAGTACGGCCTTGATTGCACTCGTGAACTACTCCGCCGCGAGGGTGGCCGCGCAGGACACCCCTTTATGGGCGTTCGCGCTGTTTATACCTTTATTGATTTCCTACACAGTACTGGTACGAATCAATAATAAAGAAAGCATGACCGCTACTCAGATTCTGATCCATCGCATTCGTATGCGCGTGATGGGAGAGGTCTTAAAAACGGATCTGTTGACTTTACAGAAAATTGGTCCCCCACACATCATGACTATCTTGAGTCGGGATACGCTGACGATTAGTCAGGGGGCTACGATGTTTGTTCCCACCTGCCAAGCGATGTCCATGCTTGTTTTTGCTGTTGGATATTTATTTTATCTGTCCTTTGCGGCCGGGCTGATTACGCTGGTGTTTGGGTGTGCAATTCTCGTGTATTTTGCTGGAAGTTTTACGGCGATGCACGACAAGCTTGAAGATGCCTGGATGGAGGAAGGGCAAGCAAATGCTCAGATATCTGACTTCCTGACTGGCTTCAAAGAGATCAAGATGAACTCAGCGAGGGCTTTTGATATTAGTAGCGATATCATCAACAGCTCGCGCCACGTAGCTGACGTAAAGGCACGAACCTTTATTTATCTGTCTAATGGCTTCGCCTCGATTCAGGTGATGATTTACGCGTTCGTCGGCGTCGCGATTTTCGTGATTCCGGTGATTTCTTCTGAGTTTTACAAAAGCGTGGTTGCTGTGTCAACGACGGTCTTGTTTATCGCGGGTTCTTTAACGGGGATCATTAGCTCGCTGCCCCTGCTCTCGCAGGCGAATACCGCAGCGGAAGAAGTGAATCGTTTTATGGCACAGCTCGAAGCGATTAAAAAAGAAATTCCTGCTGCAGATGATTTCGTTGATCAGGTTGTTGAGAGAATTTCTGTAGAGAACGTTTCTTATCGTTTTGAAAGTAAGCCCGGTGCGACGCCTTTTGTTTTAGGCCCCATCAGTTGTGACTTTGAAGCAGGCAAGGTCTATTTTGTTCGTGGTGGCAATGGATCGGGCAAAACATCGTTCGTTCGTATTTTGACTGGTCTGATGGCACCCGACTCCGGACGAATTCTTTTGAATGGTGTTGAAGTCAATAGCGCACAATCACAAGCGTACCGCGATCTGTTCTCGACCATTTTTAGTGATTTTCACTTGTTTAAAAAATTGTATGGCATGTACGATACGCCAGACGAGGAGGTGGATAAGTGGCTCAAAAAATTGGAATTGCCAGAGCGCGTTACCTTTCAAAGTCGAACCTTTAGTGATTTAAATCTGTCGACAGGACAAAAGAAACGAATTGCATTAATCGTTTCAATCCTGGAGAAGCGGCCCATTATTATTTTGGATGAGTGGGCTTCTGATCAAGATCCTGAGTTTCGTAGGTTCTTTTACGAAAAAATTATTCCTGAGTTACGAGCGATGAATAAAATTGTGATCGCGATCACACACGATGATCATTATTTTCATGAAGCCGACCACCTGCTGTTTATTCAAAATGGCAAGCTTCGTGCGTTTGATTAATAGGCACCTGACATCATGAGTCGAATAAGCTCTTATTTTTCCGAGTTGGTACGCGACTACATCAATTGGCTGAGGTTGAATGCAGTCAGTATCGTGGTCATCGTGTTGGTGCTCATCAGTGCCGGTGTTGTGATTTGGCCCCACTCGGTACACATCATCCCGGCAGGGCATTTGGGCGTCCTATACAAACGCCTAGGGGGCGGTACGGATCTTGATAACGTATACCAGGAAGGTCTAACCTTGACCCTGCCTTGGAACCAAATGACAATTTATACGTCTCAAGTGCAGCAAAAGACGACGGATATTGAGGTGTTGACGTCGGATCGGTTGAAGTCAAAAATGACCCTTTCTTTCCAGTACGTGGCCTACCCCTTCAACCTTCCTCTGTTGCACAAGTTTGTTGGGCCGGACTATTACGAAAAAACTATTCTGCCCATCATCGAAGCGCAAGCGCGTGAGTCCGTGGCGCAATATTCATCTGTCGATGCTTTTACCAAAGATATACAAAAAATTAGCCAGACAATTTCCTTGGATACCACCGATGTCATTCTGAAAAAGATCACGCCGATCGGGTTAACCGATGTACGGTTGCTGACGATCAGTGACGTGCAAGTGACGAAGTTCAGCTTTCCTGGAGACCTTGAGGCGGCGTTGCAACAGAAAGCGGTCGAACTCGTGAAGTCTGAGGCATATCAATATCGCCTTGTGACTGAAAAGTTAGAGGCTGAGCGAAAACGAATCGAAGCTGCTGGAATCAGAGATTTTCAATCGATTGTAGATAACGCTTTAACTGAAAATTACCTTCGTTATAAAGGCATCGAAGCCAGCTCAAGCCTCGCGGCCTCGCCAAACAGCAAAGTGTTGATATTTGGGGCTGGCAGCTCTGGCCTACCGCTGATTATGGGTGGGAGCGAGGTGCTTAAAGACACACCCCCTAAGAGTATTCGCTAAAGCACACGGCTGTGGGGCTGTTTCAGTCTTCGTGTTTAATGTACAGATTGTTGGCATCATCAAACAAAAAGTCGACCTTAAAGCCATTGGCTGGCGTGGTTTTGATTGTGAGCGTCTTGTCTAATAAAAAACTTTCGTACTTCCAGCCTTCCGGTTTATTCAACAAGGGTCCCATCTCGGCGAGATTGGTTTGCGTGAGTTGTTTGATCACACGTGTTGTGTAACCGTACATAATGTAGCGATCTCCATTGGGCGCAACCAGTCGATGGATAGGTTTACCAATATTCCAGATGTACTGAATATTGCCGTTCATAGTGAAGGGCCTGTAATTGCTGGCAATTAGGTTGTCCGGGATATAGTTCTCCATCCTAACCAAGTCCAATATCCCAATACGCAGTTCACCTACCGCGGAAAACAGCAGTTCACCGATTCGAATATAGGGATTGGGTAGGGTGGCTAAGTTCACATCCATCAAGTAGCGATGTGCACCGCCGCGCACAACAAAGAGAGGTTGCTGCACGGCACGAAGCTGTGCTTGCATTGACGCAAGCGTGAGGCTGTCATAGTGTGGCTCATCACAGTTTTCAACAAGGCCCATTGTGGAATACTGCTTGATTCGTAAAGTCAGTGTCCACCAGTCAAAGTTACCGGCATATACCGTGCAAACTAAACCTATCCGTCGTTGTGCGAGGTTTTGCGAGATTTTTGCATTTGGGGTGCGGCTCTCCGGGACGGGCGCGCTAGGCGCTGTTGTCTTGTCGGTTGTCGCGGGTTTGGGCGTTGCGCTGCCTACCTGTGCCGCAACAGGTGCGGCCAAGCACACTAGACACAACGTGAGGACAGCACTGAGACTTTTCTTCACCGCTACCATTATTTATCCAATACGGCTGAAAGCCAGATTTTTTCGATCGAGCATTATCGAAAAGTACAACTTGTTTCGGTATGATAGCAAAAGAATTCGCAAAGCCCCGCTATTAAAAGCTCAAACGAGTAAGTGGGAGCCTCATTATCATGACCTTTATTGGAGCCCACTGTGACTGCTATCGTTGTAATCAAGATCTTGTTGGTCGGGGCCCTGCTCGGTGGCTTCATCATGTTTTCGATTTTTCGCCGCAAACAGTTTGGCGCGGACGGGAAACCCATTGGTATGTTCGCCACTTTAATAAACTTCATTGCCCGTGTCGTTTTAATTGGCGTAGTCGCTTTCGCTTCCTTTTGGTTTATCACAAAGTTTTTGGGTTAAATCGCGTAGACGATTGTTTCCCTTGGACACACGGAGTATTTTCCAATGCGTAGAATTTATTTGTTAGGCATGGCGGCTGTCGTAGTCGTGCTAAGTGGCTGTGGCGCGACGAATTCCACAACCTTTCGTAGCATGTCTGCAGCCTACAGAGAAGTTGTAGAGTCCTACAGTAATGACAATATTCTCATTAACGTCGTGCGCGCATCGCAAAAAATGCCCGTAAGCTTTTTGGATATCCCATCCATTATGGGTACGGGTAATGTGTCGGCCTCGGCAGGTATATCGAGCACCGTGTACAGCGCCAATCCTGGCTCGTTTAGTGGATTTTTGCAGCCATGGTCTGGTGCAGTGGGTTTAGCAAACTACATTCCTAATGCGTCGATGTCAGTCAGCGGTGGGTACACCTTTACTCAGTCGTCTCTCGACAACGCGACCTTCATGAAGCCTTTTTTGTCGGCGATACAGCCTGAGATCGTAGGCTATTTGTCTGCGAATCACGCAGCGCCTAAATCTGTGCTGTATTCCCTCGTGGTCGACTCGATCGATGTAGTGACGGACAAGAAAGATGTTGTCGCAAGTTTCGTGAATGACCCCGCCAAAGAACACTATCTGGATTTTCAGAGGGTGCTGTACGTGTTGGTGGCAGCTGGCTTGAGTGTTGAGCCAACCTTCATGAAAGTCCCTCAGTCGCCGGTGATGGACGAGGCCACGATGAGAGCATCGATGGGGATGTTCACTGCAGCGCTTGCTTCGGGCATCACTGTGGATGAGATCGCAACGCCGGGCCGCCCCAAAAGGTATCAGCTGGTTCGACTTCTTCCTCAGTTCCGTATGTGTTTGAACCGTACCGATGGCCTAGTTTTATTTGGGGATTCACTTGCTCCATCGATGTATTGCGCCGAAGCATTCAAGGCGCGCGCACCTAGTCGTACGGCGACTGAGCTTGGTAAGTTGTTGGCAGGTTCTGGCGATCAAACCTATAAAAATTTGTCGATCAATATCAAACTGCGTTCAACGCGAAATGTTTTCGACTTCTTGGGTCAGGTCGTCTCAATGCAGAATGCTGAAAAACCAACGATCGTAAAAATCTTCAATCCCGAGGCGCTCGAAGCAAAGCCTAACTCGACAGCGGAAGACTTCCCACCTGTGCCCTTGTTCATTGTTCACAAGAATCAGCGTGCCGCCAAGATGTTGACTGCGTTGGAGTACAGAGGAGCCACCTACAGCATACCGGATGACTCGGATAGTTTTAGTAAAGAGGTCATGGTGTTGTTGTCGCAACTGCTGACTCTGAATAAGATCGCGGGCTCCATCCCAGCTTCACCTTCCGTACTAGTGAAGTAAGCGGGTGAGCGGTGTAAAAAGGCCACGATTTGATCGTGGCCTTTTTTTTAGACTTAACGGTTACGTTGACAAGAGTGTCTGTCTTATTTTCTTTAGAACATCTTGTTGGCAGCTATTTAGAAAAAAATGTCCGCCCGTAAAAAGTGTTGAGTCGACGGATACATCGCTATGTTGATCCCACGCGTAGGTGCTTTCGACGGCTGTTTGCTGATCTTCTACTCCAGCGAATACGTGAATGGGATATTGTAGTTTTGGACTCGGCTTGTATTGATAGCTCTCGCAGAGTGTGAAGTCTGCGCGAAGTGTCGGCAAGAGGAGTTCCATCATTTCCGCGTTATTCAAAATCTCGTCATCAAAGCCACCGTACTGCTTTAACTTGTCGACAAACGCTTCAGCAGATAAGTCGCTAAGTGGGGCACGTTGCAAAGGTAGCTGCGGAGCACGGTGTGCCGCCACAAAAATTCTTTCGGGGTTAGGTAGCCTGTCATCATTGGCGATCGCTTGGGCAAGTTCAAATGCGATCAACGCCCCCATGCTGTGTCCATACAGCGCATAGGGCCGATCTAGGAAAGGGCTAAGGTGTTGCGTTAGCGCAGCCACCAAGGCATCTACCTGTGTGAAGGCCGGCTCGAAGATTCGCCCCTCGCGCCCTGGTAACTGGATAGGACAGACCTCAAGCGTTTGGCCGAAATATGTGGCCCAGGAACGGTAAGCGGACGCTCCTCCCCCTGCAAAGGGTAGGCAGAATAAGCGCTTCGTTACGTTGGCGCTAGGAGACGGGCGCGTAACCCAAAGATTGGGCGACACTGCGGGCATGCGTTAAGCTGCGGGCGCTTTTTTTCTAAAGGCTGCGCGACCCTGTTTGAACTTGTCTACAAAATATTGTTCCACTTCTTTTACAGAAAGCTCTGACATATTGAGACCCTTCTCGAAGTGTTGAATAAAAACAGCGCCCAACGCATAGGTGGCCCCGTATGCGACGGCCGGCTGTGTGAGAGAAGAAAGGGTCGATCCGACCAGAGGAATATTACGAATCATCGTAAATGCCAAGCTCGCTGATAGCAGGCCGGTTAAGCTTCCGCCCAAAAGACCTGAAATAATCGATGAAAGCGCCTCGCGCTCGAACTGCTTGTCATAGATTTTGCACAGGCTATGCACCATTTTGGCTTGAGCGGCAGAGATCGATAGGATGTCTACGACCGGGATTGGCACAAAACCAGCGACCGTTGCCCATTGGCACCAGTGGTGGACGGTTTGGTCTGCGTACAGGCGCCTGAAGTCCTTGTCGGAAGTGGGCAGCACCCGGGTGTCCGACGTTTTCTCAACCTGTGACTCTTTGGCAAAGAGCTCTGTCGCGAGTGCAACTTTGCAAGTTGGTACCTCGCGCGAGGGTGGGGTGGTTTTATTTTTAGCCATATTTCATTATAAGCATGCGGAAGGCTTCGAACTAGCCCACGCGCAGTGGTTTGGTAGGTAATTCCTCTCATGATCTCGCACCAAAAAGGGTTTGCACGGTACGCCTAGGCTATACTGAGGTCGCGATTTTTTGCCTTTTTTTTGTACTGTGCGAGAAAAACTATCTCAATGAAAAAATTTACATTTATATTTGCGATAGCGAGTGTTTTGTTCACGGGATCTGTGCAGGCACAGGTCTGTGACTCAGTAACTGTGACAGGACCGCCGTCTGGAGCCCCATCTTCTTGGGCCTTTGACGGCACATTGGTGGGTGCATCAGTCGAGTTGGCGCAAATGACGTTGCGAGCGGCGGGTGTGAAGAAGGTAACCATTAAGACATTTCCTACTTGGCCGGAGGCGCTTGAAGCGACTCGCCGCGGCGACGTAGATATGATTTTTTCAGCGGGTTGGTCCTCCGAACGTGCCCGATATTTAACCTATGTATATCCTGCGTACGCCTATCAATTTTTGCAGGTGATCGTACGCAAAGGCACTGGATTTTCTCTCAATTCCTATGCGGACCTGAAAGGTCGCGTCGGTATTGCTGGTAGGGGAGAAACCTACGGAGACAGTACGTTCGGATTATTTGTGGAGAAAGAGCTTCAGTTAGAGCGCTCGCCCAGCCTAAGCGTATCGATCGACAGACTGTTGGCGGGTGAGGCCGATTACATTTTGGCGTATGAGAATGCGGCATATTCTGAGATCTACACACGAGATCTCGGCGATAAGCTGCACATTCTGCCCACATACCCGTACAGGACAGATACGTTTTTTGCGTTCTCTAAGCGCTCTAAGTGTGCAAGCGCGCTCATTCCAAAATTGGAATTAGAAGTTGTGAAGGCCGCCAAAAGAAATGAATTTTTTTTGCTAACAAAAAAATATAGAACCCTGTTTAACGAAAGTCAGAACCTCCCGGTTGTTGCCGTACCGAAATCAAGCCGATAGCGCATGACAACCTACGCGCATCAATTTCGACCGAGCCAATACACAGCGACTTTATTGCAGGTAATTGAGCAGCAGTGCCTAGATCGAAGAATGACGAGCGTGCTGGACATAGGGGTAGGTAGTGGAGTGCTCTTGGCTGCCTTGGCAAAACTCGGTGCGCAGCAATTGTGGGGAGTAGATATTAGTGAGGCAGCTGTTGAGTCCTCAGAGCGTTTACTTGGAGTGACGCAACCAAATGTTGCTCGCCGCTTGCTAATCGGTGACATGTGGGGCCCGTTGCCAGCGGAGCAAGATTTTGACGTTATCCTCGCGAACTTGCCTCATTTTCCTGCGCGGGTATCTGAGATAGACAGGCCACCCGGATGGACGGGGGGCGATGGTCGACTCTTGATTGATCGATTTATCGGGGCGTTACCCAAACGATTGGCGCAGTCTGGGGTCGCGTATCTCACCCATCATGACCTCATTGGGTATCCGCAAACGGTCAGACTCTTGGAGTCGCTAGGACTTGAGCATCGTTCGGTATTGGAATGGACAGTTTTTGAGTCGCCTGAGCGTATTGCAGCGGTGTCTCCAGAAGTTGTGAAAGAGAATGGGCAAGGCCTCCGAAGATATGGTGATTACGTTTTTTCTAATTCACGTATTTTGGAAGTCTCCGTCGGACGCTAACTAGAGTTGTTGCAATGATTAGTATTCGTTTCTTGTTTCTCGTCGTGCTGATGCAAGTCTTTCACATCAATGTACGGGCAGAAACAGCGCCGGTGATGCAAGAAGTTGCAGCCATCATCAAAAGCGCAAAATCAAAATGCGGTCTTGGCGATGCAAAGCAAGATACTTTCACGAAAGTTATTTGCTCTGGTAGTTTTGACATCGGTGTGCGCGTTAATTACAGTGGATTCGGCGTTTTGGCTGAAGGGGTCCACACGGGGTTTGAGATTGACTTAGCACGCAGAATTTCCCGTGACCTTGGCGTGTCCCCGGTATTCGTGCCCGTGAGTCCCGCGAATCGCATTGCCTTACTGCTGGAAGGAAAGGTAGACCTTATCCTCGCCACAATGGGCCACACCGCCTCACGGGCTAAGGCTATCGAGTTTATCGAGCCTCATTATTATGGTTCGGGGTTTGCCGTTGTGGCGGCTCGTGACAATCAGCTAACAGGCTTGAATGGCCTTTCCGGCAAATCGATTTGCGTACCGCTTGGAAGTTATTCGAATACAGAGATTGCAGCATCGGGTGCAAGGTTACTCCTGTTCGATCGACCAGATCGTATGATCGGCGCGCTCAGGCTCGGTGCCTGTTCAATAATTGCGCATGATGAACCCTTGCTTTATGCAGGGGTAACGGGCCCGAATGCGCCGTCTGTGCTTCGCGAAAAGTTTGAACAAAAGTTTTCGTTCTCGACCGTCCCGTGGGGAATGGCCGTGCGTCTTTCCGACGGAGAGACCGTTCGAGAAGAGACCCTTGGTGCAGTGCTTAGATTGTTGTTACTTCACTATCATCAAAGCGGATTTTTAGTTGAGGCGGCGAAGCAACATGGGATCAGAACCGATTTTTTAGTTGAACAAAATCGGCTGTGGAACGATACCTCGTGTTTCTATGCTCCCTCATATGAAATAAATCCTAAGTGTTTATTGGATGCAGTAGACCTTGAGGGGCCTCCTACGTCGATCGCTCCGGTGGTGCTTCAATTGCAAACGTGGTTGCATTCGGTCGCGCACTTGAATATTACTTTCCCAATGTTAACGAGTCAGGCTTCCGCAAAACTGTTCTTGACTGGATTGGGTGTCTCGTTAGTATTTGTGGCGGCCACAATCCTGACAACATTGTTTCTCTCGGCCTTATTTTTTTTACTGTTAAACGCGCGGTATAAGTCTGTTCGTCTGGTTGGGCGAATTGTCACAACCGCACTAATTAATAGTCCAGTCATTCTCTTGTTGGTGCTTGGTTACCTTGTGGTGACCTCAATCCTCCCTTATAACTATTGGTTGGCGGGTGCTGTTGGGCTCTTGATGATTGGACTGAACAACGGCTCGACGGGTGGTGTAGGCTTAGCCGAGACTGCACAAACGATGCCGATGGGATCGCGCTTTAACGAGGTGGTGGCCAAGGGTCGGATTCAATTGCGAGCGTGTATCATCAATGCTGTAAAGGCTAGCCCCGTTGTGGCATTTATTGGTGTCCCGGATTTGTTAACTTCGCTCGTACAGATTTCTTCTTTTACCGGTGAGCGATCAACGACATTTCTGATTGTCACTATCTTTTATATTTTTGTTGTGCAAGCAGTGGTCATCGGTTCCTCTTTTGTCATGAACAGGAGGGCATCTCGATGAGCGCTATCGATATGACGTTTGCCTTTAACTTCATACAGGCATTTTTGGTAAATATATCGGTGGGATTTGCCTCGTTACTCGTGGGGTTAGTGGTTGGGATTCCTTTTGCCTATGCTTGCTACGCTGGGGGTTTCATTGCCGGTTTGATTGGAGTGGTTGTTGGATTGCTGCGCGCCTCGCCTGTTTTTGTACTCATGTTTTTTTGTCTAAACATTTTGACGCAGGTGATTGATGGCGGCACGTCTAGGGCGTCGTTTACACCAATGATCGCGTTGATACTCGCCCTGTCTAGCTATTCCATTTCCGTGGTGGCCGATACCTGGTTAGATTTGCTCAAGCGCTATGGCGCGATGACACGCGAGTCCATTATGTTAGCGATACCGGTTCACATTCGAACGTTTGTGATATTGGTCATGTCGACGAGCGTTGGTGCGGCGATTGGCGTGCGCGAGGCGGTCATGCTCACGCTTGCACGCGGTGAGGCGCTAAGTACACGGAAGGATCAAATTGAGCTTGTCTTGTTAGTGTTGCTGTTCTTTGTGGTGTTCTTCTCGACCGCTCGATATCTAATCGTTTTGTTAACCCGTCAGCTAAATAAAAAAAGCGGATGACATCGTCATCCGCTTTTTTACATTAGTCTTGGTGCTTAAGCAGGCTGAGCTTCTGTCTCAACTTGAGCGGCTGCTGCTTTGGCAGCCTTGGCAGCTTTGCGAGCCTCGATGCCATCCTTGACGTGATCCCAAAGGAACTTGTCAGTTACCGACTTCGAGAACGAGTCAGCACAGACCAGTACCACACCCAGAGGACCAAGCGCGAGACGTGCGCCGATGCCGACAGCAGCGTGAGCTGCGCCGTTTAAAAACTGGCCATCCATCAAAAGGCTTGCGCCGGGGAGAACGGATTCACCCACCAGTTTCGCGCCGTTAGTTAGTACATTCAGGTCGTTTGCTTGCGTTTGCATGATTCCGATTTCTCCAAAATTCAAAAAATTCTGAGCTAGTAATTTAACGTAACCAGATAGATATCTGTGTTATCCAAGTAGCTTACAGGAAGAAGAGTAACAGGTTAATGTGACATCAACAATACAACATGTCTAATTTTCTTTAGGAGGCTTGAAAAAAAACATCATTTAAATCAAGGGTTTGTGTGTTAGGTGGGGTGCTGTTGCGTGGGCAACTGCTGTTCATAGCCCAAGGTTTTGAGAGGAATTGCGAGAGTCTTCCAGAATCATCCCCGCAGCCTTGTTCGCAACCATAATAACGGGTGCACTCGTGTTGCCCGAGGGTACTTTGGGCATGACGGATGCATCCACTACACGCAAGCCCTGGATGCCATGGACGCGCAAGCGATGATCGACCACCCCGAGCGGATCGGAACCCATGCGGCACGTGCCGACTGGGTGGTACATGGTTTGTGCTTGCTCTCGGCAATAGGCGATCAAATCCTCGTCGGTGCGACGGTCTGGTCCTGGAAGGGCCTCGCCTGTGCAGATCTCGCTGAACGGCGCTTGGGAAAAGATTCGCCGTATCAGCCGTAAACCGAACACCAAGGGTGCCGTGTCTCTTGGGTCGGTGAGGTAGCTCGCAAACATACTGGGTGGCTGACGAAAATCGGCCGATTTCAACGACACCGATCCCGCAGAGTGCACGTGGAGTAAGCCACAAGATGCTGTGATTGCTGGGAAGTTATCCGCCTGAAACATGCCACCTGCTCCTAGCATGCTGAAGGGACGCATTTGCATTTGTAGATCGACTTTGTCGGAATTCACGCCTGATTTGGCAAAGAGCGCCACTTGCGCTGCGGCAGAGTTGAGGAGTCCTTTGCGACTAACGGCGTAGCGCAATACATCGGGGATCATTCTGAACGTGCTGCAAATCTTATGATTAACTGAGAACGCTGGCTTTACCTTTGCCATCGCGTGCACATAAACGTGATCATGTAGATTTTGTCCGACACCGGGTAGGGGGTGTATCACTGTGATGCCATGCTTACCAAGCTCATCGACTGGCCCAATCCCTGACAGCATTAATAACTGGGGTGAATTGATCGCGCCGGCTGAAAGAATCACTTCGCCAGCAGTAACTTCTAAGGTTTGGCCGTCTTGTTCATATCGCACGCCTGTTGCGCGTTTGCCGGTGATAACAATCTTTTCCACGAGCGCATTGACTGCGACAGTCAGATTTTTTCTCTGACGAACGGGCTTTAAAAAAGATCTCGCTGCGGAGGAGCGAATACCTCGATGAATCATTAACTGTACGTAGCCCACCCCCGCTTGTTGAGGCCCATTAAAGTCGTCATTGGGGTGAATCCCTGCATTCACGGCCGCGGCGACAAAAGCCTGCGACGCCGGATGAGGCTCCTGGAGCGCAGAGACTTTTAACTCGCCGCCCGCGCCATGTAGTGCAGACTCTCCGGCAAAATGGCACTCTGTCGCTTTGAAGTGAGGTAGAACATCCTCCCACCCCCAGCCAGGGTTGCCGGCATCACGCCAACCGTTGTAGTCGTCCGGTGTGCCACGCATATAGACATGCCCATTGATGCTGCTCGAGCCTCCGAGCGTCTTGCCTCGAGGCCAGTGCAGCCTGCGTCCATTCAAGCCAGGCTCGGGTTCGGATTGGTAGCCCCATGTGATGGTGGGGTCAGCAACAATGCGTGGCACGCCTGCAGGAATCTTGATCCAGGGGTTCGTGTCGGCGGGGCCGGCCTCGAGGAGCAGCACGGACTTGCTTCCGTTGGCGGAAAGTCTGTTTGCTAGCACGCAGCCGGCAGAGCCAGCGCCAATAATGACAAAATCGTAAGCGGTGTTCATTTGCGTGATCCCTATTTCAACTTGCGTAGATCGGCCCAATTACGCTGCATCTCAACAAATAGAAAAGAAGCCGACCAAGTGATGAGGATGATTCCGGTTAGCGCCTCGACGCCTCCAAGGTGTCGGAGATATCCAATTGCGACAACATCACCATAGCCGACGGTGGTGAACGTGACAAAAGACAAATACACGCAGTCAAGCAAGCCACCTGCTTGAGACAAGTTGCCTATCAACGACCCCATGCCCTCTATTTTGCTAGAAAGATAAAACGCGAGCGCAAAGAGCCAAATCTCAAACACGTGTACGAAGAATATGCACACGGCCCCAACGAGGACTTGGAAGCGTGGTCGGATGTTAGAAAGCCTTGGTAGTCTTTTCGCCAGCTGGAAAAGCGCTTCGTAGTGAACCAGCATGGCGGCGATGACAACGATCGTATTGATCAGGAAAGCGATAGCCAAGGTCATGGTTGTGCGTCCTAGTTCTATTGCTAATCAATGCGTCGAAGGGTTGAGTTTAGTCCGGTGTGCTCAGATCAATACCTTCGTGACGCGCGACCTTCTCTAAGGCTTGCTCAAACAGCGCGCGTGCCGAACCTGATACTGACGATAAGTACGCATGCAAGTGCGCGTCTTCAGCACTTGTGTTTAAACACTCCTGACTATACTGCTCAAAGCTTGCAAGTTGCGCGATGATTTCTGCTACGTGGCGCGGGCACTCGCATAGTACATTGGTCGAAATCCCGCTGATTTTCTTGAGTATTTGATCTGAATACTTACGAGCCGGTATCGTGATGCTTGTCGAGGTCTCACTGAGTTGCTGGGTGGCATCCACCACAAGCACCGAGTTAATCAGTTCGGCGAGCTCGTAATCGGACATGGGCTCACGACGCACGATCATTCCAAGCTCACGCATCGTACGTACTACTTGCTCTCGGCCGTAGTTATACAACACGACAATTTGGCTTGCACGCATTGCACGTGCGGCTTGCAAAATTTCGTGCACAACAATTTCATGTAGCGTGTTGATTTTTAGTAGAAAAATGTCAGGTGCTCCCGTTGGTGGCGTCTGGCGAGCCGCTTCAAGGCTTTGATACACGCCTGCGGCAGCAAGCTGTACATTTTGTAAATGGGTTGCAAAGGCCTGGTTTTCAACTTGCCCTGCCAAAGCCAGACCGACTATCACTAAGGACACGCTTCGGTTGTGGGTTGTACTTGTCGCGCTACCTTGTTGGCCGGATTGCTTTTGTCGTAAGTCGTTTAGCTCTGCGACAGCAAGCGGGGCAATGGTACTGATCGCGTAGCCCTGATCGCTGAGCTGTTTTAAAAGCGTCGCCCGCAATAGATCTTCCTCGCCATACATTCGGTGCTGCCCCGCTGTTTTGTTGGGGTGTAGCGCCTGGTGTCGCGACTCCCAAACACGTAAAGTGGATACAGGGACGCCCGCTAGCTTTGCGATGGCACCGATACGATACTGTTGGTTGGAGGGTTTCAATTTAAATTTAGCTTGAGTAGATATTGAGTAGATTATAAGACATATTTAAGTTAATTTGTATTAATGAGTAGATATTTGATAGATAATTAAATCTACAAGTAGTTTTAACCTACTCAAAAGAGAGTAAGTCTATGAGCGCAAACGAAGCAAAGCATGCCTTGAACTTGGTCGTCTTGCTAGCCAAGTTACCGAAGGCCTCGACACTAACGACACAGGAACTCGCTAGACGCCTGGGCTTATCCGTTTCTTACGTTGAAAATCTACTCAAGGTGTTGCGTGCCCATGAGATGGTGGGCTCCCGGCGTGGTCCGATGGGAGGGCACTGCTTCTGCGGCTCCGTCGCGAGCTTGTCGGTCTGGGACATCATCTCGGTATTCTATGTGGCACCGACACCACTTCGGCATAGCGGGACGCGCGAGGATTTCACTGGGTGGCTCGAGGCACAGTATGAGCAGGCGCGCATCGAATTTTTTAAATCCCAGCACTTCGCAGATTTATTAGGCGAGCAAGCTCCCGACTGGGGGAACGAGGTATGCGTTGAGCGAGAGGCGCCACATTTTGAATACGTTGAGTCACACTTCCAGAATCATCGAGATGGCGTGGGAAGATCGCACGCCTTTTGAGGCCATTACCCAGCAGTTCGGCTTAAACGAGGCGGAGGTGATAAAGTTGATGCGTCGCGAACTTAAGCGCGCATCCTTTAAACTTTGGCGCAAGCGTGTAACGGGTCGTCAAACCAAACACGTGGCGCTCAGGCCTGAGTCGATGGTGCATGAGTACCGTCATGCTGCACGCCTAGGAAACCGATGACCTCAACACTACTTGCACCACCCTTGACCGCGCCCAGCGACTTGCAGGCTGTGCTCAAGACACAAGGCTTTGCGGTGGTGGCGCCTGACGCCGTCAGTGCGCTCAGCGGCGCGACCCTTGCTGAGTTGTTAAGCCTCAATTCGTTTTGGAACGATCTGCCTCCAGACCAGTATTTAAAGGACGGTGGCCGCTATCGGAGACGCCGACACGGAAGTTTTTTGGTACGAGGTGGGGTGGTGTCCCAATACACTCATCGCGCACACTGGCAGCCTCTGTCGTATAACGCGCTGCATGGTGGAATGCTGCGCTGGTTTGAGCCCTTAGACAGCGCCATGACCGGCACGGCAGCCTGGCCAGCCTTAATCTCTTTTTTGGGTCGCGTTGCCTCTGAGTTGCGAGGTGAGCAGACCTGGTTTGTCGAGGCGCATCCGTTTCGCATTGACACGACCGATGGCATTGGTAGGCCCACACCGGAAGGTGCGCACCGAGACGGCGTGGATCTTGTGGCCGTCTTTTTAATCGGTCGTCAAGGCATCAAGGGCGGTGAGACGCGGGTGTTTGATGTGAGTAGTCCACTTGGACAGCGCTTCACCTTGACCGAGCCCTGGTCACTCCTATTGCTTGATGATGCGCGGGTGATCCACGAGACCACCCCTATTCAGCCTCAGAGTGCATTGGGGTGGAGGGATACGCTCGTGGTTACGTTACGGGCAGGCGGTTTCTTAGATGAACCTGCTCAGTCCATTACGTAGGACTGAGTCTGTTACTACTTCATGCCATCTACAATTTTCTTGTAGATATCCAGTTCAGTAACGATGAGCTTCTTGAACTCTGACTGTGACATTTTTGTCGCGTCAGCACCGGTATTCGCTAATTGCTTGGCGACAGCCGGATCGGAAATCACCTCATTTAACGATTTGCTGAGGCGTTCGATGACCGCGGCAGGCGTATTGGCAGGAGCCGACAAGCCCAGCCACAACGATGCCCGATATCCCGCCACGCCGGCCTGTTGCATCGTGGGGACATCAGGTATTTCTGCAGAGCGCGTCGTGGTCCCAACGGCTAAGGCTTTGATCGAATTCGCTTTGATTTGCGCGAGTACCGCAGGCATTGAGCCGAATAAGACTTGAACCTCATCGGCCATCACCGCCTTGGTCGAATCTGCGTTACTGCTGTAAGGGATATGTTCCATTTTTACCCCGGTAGCGTTCAAGAACATGAGCGCTGCGAGGTGGGTAGTGGATCCTTGCCCAGCCGAGCCGTAGTTTAGTTTCCCTGGGTTCTTCTTGGCCAGTTCAATAAGTTCTTTTACTGAGCTAACACCAGACTTGTTACTGACGACAAGAACATAGGGCGTTTCAGCAATCATTCCGATGTGTTCAAAACTTTTGATTGGATCGTACTTGACTGTGTCGTTCGTAAGCGGACCCACAACCAGCGTGCTGGTCGTAGACATTAAGATGGAATACCCATCGGCGGGCATCGTGGTGGCTTGTTGGGTGCCGAGGGTGCCCCCCACGCCGCCTTTGTTTAACACAACCACTGGCACACCCAGATTCTTTGCCATGGCTTGCGCAGTAATGCGTCCCACAATGTCAGTGGATCCACCCGCGCCAAACGGAACCATCATCGTGATTTGCCGAGTGGGATACGTTTGCGCAGTTGCAGTACCTAGGCAAATAAGATTCGCGGTAAGCGAACAAAACGTCGTAGCAAGAAGTTGCTTGATGATTCGAGTGCGCATGTTGTTGTCTCCAAGGAACCTGATTTATCTGCTGGGTGTTATTTACGACGTGCAACGAGTACAACATAGTTGCCATCTTTGTAGTAGCCAAACCGGTAGTTCAGTGGTTTAACATCTGAACGTTGCATAAAGGCCTGAGCCAAGTCTGTGTGATAGCTTTGAAACGCATGGTGGGCAATGACAAACTTTCCGTACATCGACACATCAAATGATTTGATGAGGGCGGAATAATTCAGAGCGGTCTCGTCTTGCACAATCAGTGGTGCTCGCGTGAGGATCTCATTTGCGATCATATTGAAATTCGCATTTTGGGGAAGATGCGAGGCGGCTTTAAATATGGTGGGGTGTACCGCGGCGGCCTGGACAAATTTCAGGTTTTCAGGCGAAGCCTGTAGGCCAGGATTCGACAAGTCCATCTTGAGGTAATCCACCACAATGGGCTTACCTGCCTTGGTCGCATAAATTCGAACGGAGGGCCACTGGCGAGTTTCTGCCGGAATTTCTTCGACATCGCCTTCTGAGTTCACCTTGATCGGCACAACACGATCAAGCTCAAAGCCTTGCAGCTTCATGAAGATCGTGATGAAGGTGCTCGATCCTATCCGTCCTTGCGTGGAGTAGTAGTAGCGATCTAAATATGAGGTGACAAAAAATCCGTGTGTGCCATAGAGTTGCCAAGCGGAAACGAGAACATCCAGTGCTTGATCCGTCAGCTGCGCATTCAGCACGCCAAGATTCAACGGGCGCTCGGCGTTTTGCATCGCGACCATGATGTAGCGTTTTGCATTGGGATACATCTGGTAGGCCGTCGTGAAGTCTGGACCCGAAAATGGATAGAACACGGTTTCGTTGACTTGCGGCACTTCAGTTTTTGCCCACTCCACCATTGGAGTGCCAATTTTTTGCGTGTACTCCGCCCAGTTTGTCTCAACCGTCTGCGTGTAAGTCGCCCACTTCTGGCTTTGACTCACGTGATTGGGTAGCCCGCTCGCAGGTGTTTTGCCGATGAGCAGTGTGGCAACATCGTCGTACTGCGCGGCAGTCAATAAGCCGCTCGCCGCCGGTATTGCGCTGACTTGGGTGGGCGGCGTTACAGGGAGTGTTGGGGGAGTTTGCGCAATCGCTGTTGCCTGAAGGCTGGCGATGACGGTGACTGCGCAGAGAAGCTTTTTTAGACCAGCGTCTTGAATTGTTGTTGTGTGCATGGGATGGGGGGTCGGTACGAGAGCAAAAAGGGTGAAAAAATAATCGCACAGTTTATTGCAATTGACCTACCCCATTCTAAGCTATTGATTTATATATATTATTTTTCTAGCGCCGCGTAAATCATGGCGTTGACGCGCTCACGATACTCCTTGCGCATATCCCCAGGCGTGGCGGCCATCATGACCACCACCATATTCTCTTTTGGATCAGCGAAATACATCGTGCCATAGGCGCCATTCCAGGTGTAATCCCCGACGTTCCCGTTGATGGCAGAGACACCTCGGTACTTCCGGACCGCGACACTCAAGCCAAAGCCGTATTCTGCTCGCGAGGCCTCTGTGACGGCGACGCGATTTTTAATCTGCGTACCGAGATGATCGGCGGTCATGAGTGCAACCGTCTGTGGGCCCAGGACGCGCTTGCCGTCAATCGAGCCGCCGTTAAGCAGCATTTGCCCGAAACGAACATAGTCACCCGCAGTGCCGTACGCACACCCACCTCCGCAGTCGTACTTGATCGGCGTGGTGAGTAATTGTATCGATTGTGGTTTGTTGGTTAATGGGTCGAGCGCAAGGGGGTGGGCAAAGCGTGATGCATCTTTCGCTGACATCGAAAAACCCGTGTCATTCATTCCAACTTTGCTCCAGATGCGCTCACGCATAATTTCTTCTAGGCGTTTATTGGCCATTTTTTCTTGGAGTAGTCCAAGCACGTCGAGCCCAAAACCGTAGTCCCAGGTTGTGCCGGGCTCATACATGAGAGGTGCGGCCGCGAGCTTGTCGAGCAATGCTTTGCCATCGTATTGCACGGCAGAAACGACAGACCCGCCTGGATACTCTTTATGTATCGGCGTTGCACCGCGTCCGCCGTAAGTCAGTCCACTTGTGTGACGCATTAAGTCCTGAACGCTGATGGGCGTCTTATTTGCGCTCGTTGAAAATGTCCCGTCTGTACCGAGCTTCCCTAGTTTTTGATCCTTGAACTGGGGAAACCAATTTGAAATGGGCATCGTTAAGGGCAGTTTCCCTTCTTCGTAAAACGTCATGGCGCTGACGGCAGTCATGACTTTGGTCATCGATGCCAATTGAAAAATGGTGTCTGTGGTCATCGGTGTATTCGTCGCTTTGTTACGAAAGCCGTAGGCTTCGTATATCACCAACTTACCGTTTTTAGTGACTGCCAGCACCGCACCGGGCATACGGTTGTTAGCGATTTCCTGCGCAAAAAACGCGTGAATACGTTTGACCCCTTCCGCGGAAAAGCCTTGTGACTCTGGCGAGGCTAGGGGCAGGGGAGGCTGCACCGGTTGTGCGCTGGCCAAGCTTGTGCACAGTGTGATTGCACTAAACAGAGTTGTCTTGAGGAAATTCATGGCTGTCTCCTAGGGGAATATGGCTGCGTTTTATTTATATGGGTATAAACTTACCACTCAATCGTGCGTTAGTACTAGTTGTGCGACAGCACGGGTCCGTCATTCAGCTCTTGGAGGATTGAATATGATTAAAAACCGTTTTAAACAGATCGCTTTGGCCCTTTCTTTGTTGTGCGCCGCAGCACCGGGCGTCACGCTGGCACAGCAGTGGCCGAACAAACCCGTCACCTTTGTGTCACCTTTCCCTCCAGGTGGCTCAGTCGACCCCTTGGCGAGGCTGTTTGCAGCGAAGCTTACCGATGCGCTGGGTCAGCAATTCATCGTTGAGAACCGCACAGGTGCGTCAGGGTCCATCGGTACGGCTTACGTCGCGAAGGCTGCACCCGATGGCTACACCTTTGTCTTTGTGTTCGATACGCATGCAGTGAATCCGTCACTGCTCCCTAAAATGACATTCGACACCTTGAAGGATTTGTCACCAGTCATGTTGGTGGGCACGGCGCCGATGGCGTTCGCGACGGCTGCGAATAAGCCCTACAAAAACTTTGCTGAGTTTGTGACGGCTGCCAAAGCCAAGCCGGACTCCCTGAGCTACGGTTCGGTGGGTAGCGGCAGTCTCGGGCATTTGACGATGACGTTGGTGCAAAAAGCGGGTAATTTCAAAGTGATTCACATCCCTTACAAGGGGGGCGGCCCGATGTCCGCTGACATCTTGGGCGGTCAGGTTGAGTCTGGGATTGGCTCGGTTGCTGTGCTGGCCAGCCACATCAAAGGTGGCAAGATGCGTGCGCTCGCTGTGACGGGTGAGGCGCGTTCCGCTTCCATGCCAGATGTGCCGACGATGGCTGAGCAAGGCTTCCCCGGTTTCTCCGCCGTGGCATGGTGGGGTGTCTTTGCTCCAGCGGGAACACCTAAGCCGATCATTGACAAGCTCAATGCAGAAATGGCAAAAATTGCAAAAGAGCCGTCGGTGAACAAGCAGCTGACTGAAACCTTAGGGATTGACCTCAAACTCAGCAGCCCAGAGGCCCTTCAAACGTGGACTGTTGCTGAGATGGACCGCTGGGCCAAGGTGATTAAAGAGAACAGTATTAAGCCGGACTAACTTTCTGTCGCGCTTTGTAGGCAGATCTGTTGTCGAAAACCTGACGCATTATTTTTGCGTCAGGTTTTTTTTGTCACAAGCATGACATATTTTTGTAGCACCCTTTCATCCCATGCGAAAGACGTTAGAACTGATCTATTTCAATGCGGGTGGGGGGCACCGATCCGCGGCGCTTGCGTTGAAGGAAGTCATCGAGAGTAAACATTCTGATTGGGATGTTAGCCTCGTCAATCTCTTTGAAGTCATCGATTCGGAACGTTATTTTCAAAAGTTGACTGGCTTTGCCCCAGAAGACCTCTATAACCTGCGACTGAAGAAAGGTTGGACGCTTGGCTTAACAACAGAACTGAAGGTGCTGCAGGCGATGATTCGTCTCAGCCACGCCAAGCTCAAACGAAAGCTGCAGGAGCACTGGCGCGCGACAAAACCAGATATGGTTGTATCACTCGTTCCAAATTTCAATAAAGTGATGTGGGATGCACTGCAACAAGAGTTGCCAGCGGTGCCGTATGTGACCGTGATGACCGACATCGCTGATCATCCTCCGCATTTCTGGATTGAGACAGACCAAGCGCAGCATCTTATTTGCGGCTCAGCGCAAGCGATGGCACAGGCCCGTGTCGCGGGATACCAAAGCCATCAGCTTACTCAAACGTCTGGCATGATTTTGCGTCCGACGTTTTATCGTACGTCACCGGTCGATAGAGACCAAGTGTGTGCTGAGCTGGGCTTGAATTCGACCAAACCGACGGGATTGGTGATGTTTGGTGGCAACGGATCAAATCAGATGCTGCGTATTGCCAAAGATCTGTCGGACACTCAACTCATTTTGGTGTGCGGACATAATGCTGCGCTCGCAAAAAAAATAGAAGCCCTTGCACCTTCAGCTAAACATGTCGTGTTAGGCTTTACGAGTGAGGTGGATCGGCTCATGCGCCTCAGTAACTTTTTTATCGGAAAGCCGGGACCTGGTAGCTTGAGTGAGGCGATCCACATGGGCTTGCCAGTGATCACCTTCAAGAACGCCCTGACGATGCCGCAAGAGCGTTACAACGCAACGTGGATTCGAGAAAATGCGCTAGGTATAGTGGTCTCGTCAATACGCGAGATTAAAGCGGCGGCTCAAGAGCTTATTGAAAAGCTCCCGGCGTTTCAAGAAAACGTAGCGCGCATCGATAATCGTGCTGTGTTTGAAGTAGTCGAAGCGCTTGAAAAAATTATTGAGACAAGCGGGGATCAATCTTCTGTACGGACCGTGCAATCGCAATAAAGTGCGCAAGCGTCGGCGTGGCACGCCCAGGGGTCTTGGCGAGATCATCCCAGCGTCTCACTAGCAGAGCCTCTTGGGCATGAGGCGTTGCCAAAAAATCTTCGAGTTCGCGATCGGTGAGCGCTCCGCCTTGCAACGCTAAGCTACGCTTCGAGTCGGGTGACAACGCTTCGTAGTAGGCGGGTTCCATCGCGCAGAGTGCCCGTTTGCCGAGCACATGAAGGTGTACGGGAGCCACAACTTCTTGATTGAAGATTGATTTTAGGTGATGGCTCGCCACAAATTGGTGTTGATCGTCAATGCCACGTGCCGTGGGGGTGTCGCCTTTTGGATTGAGCAGGTGCCCAATATCATGGAGAAAAGCGGCCGTAATCAAAGCAGGACTAGCGTCAGCCTGCTCTGCGAGCTGAGCGCATTGCAACGCGTGCTCGAGTTGGTTGATGCCTTCCCCAGCATACGCGACATGACCATCGCGTAAGAACAAGTTCTCGATATCTTCAATCGAATGTAGGCTCATGGACGTTGCGCTAGAAGTTGTTGAATTTTTCCTAATACGCTTGGTAGGTCCGCTACGGTATCGATCAAAAAATCAGGATGCCCTGCAGCTAAGCGTGCGGCGACACGCTTTCTCAAGAGGGTCTTCTCGTGCTCTGTAAGCGCCGTCCACTGTTGATAGGTTAGCCCGGCTTCATTGCCGCTTGCAATCACTCCAACAGTCCAGCAGTCGCTGTGATATCCCTCGAGAAGACCCGGTATGGTGTCATCCACTTTCACCACAGAACGACTAGGCCAAACATTCAAGTCTACAAAGCACTTATACATACCCATAGGGGTCGGACGCGAAGTAGGTAGATCGTCTGCGCAAACAAGATTGTCCGGTACAAATCCTTGTGCCTTGACCAGTGGGAGAACCACATCCATGATTTGACGGTTATAGCCGGTGGTTGTACCGATTTTTATTCCTTGTGCTCGGAGGTCAGCGGCCAGTTCTAGAAAACCAGGAATAAGCTCAGCATGCTCTGTGACCGCGGCCGCGTTCATCGGGGTAAAAATCCCGTATAAGCGGTCGGTATCTCGCTCAGAAAAGGGACGCCCAAATGTTGCGAGCCATTGTTCCTGTATGTGGTCTAGATGGCCGAGCGCATGAATATGATCCCATTTGGGCATGCCCATCGGGCCACGTGCCTCTTCAATAGATATTTTGATGCCCTCTTGCTCAAATAATTTAACAAAAGCACCCATCGGGGCATGACTACCAAAGTCAAAGATCGTCCCTGCCCAGTCAAACACTACCGCGCGGATTGTGTGAGTGCGTTCGTCAGATGACATCGTATTAAATCCCCCAAGATTGCATGACTTCTTCGGCCAAGCCAAAGGCGGTGCTCGCACCGGTTCCACTGGTGACGCTCACCACGCGTACGTTGTCCTCCGGCGACAAGATCAAGGCGTCTTGATCGTTGGGCCCCACAGGATAGCGTCCGGTCCAGCGGTGTGACACATCGTAGTGTGTGAGCAGAAGTGTCTCTTCCAGATGTTTTAGGATTAATCGATCAACGGACTCGATCGCATAGGGTTCGTAGGGTGTTGCAGGGTGATGTGAGTCACCCACGACAAGACTACCGTCACCGCTTTGAACGACAATCAAGTGGATGCCGGCTGCGAGTGATTCCGGCGCCTCGCTCTCGAGTCGCTTGAGCAACGCTTGGTGACATCCTAGACCTGTGTATCCGGCATAGCGCACAAAACTCAAATCGCTCATGACAGCAGAGTCAAGTTTAAAGTTTGCAGGCGGTCTGACTCTTAGCATTTGTAATTGAGTCAGGCTCAGTTGAAACTCTTGCAGATAGCGCTTGGCCACGCCATTGAGTTCCGTGCCCGGACACAAGACAATACGTTCTGCTTGAAGCGTTCCCGCGGATGTTTGTATTTGAGGGAGCGCGAAATCTAGGACTTCACGATTGAATAAAAAGTCAACCTGATAGCTGTGTGCTAGCCAAGAGGCGATTTGAGGAATGGCATCGCGTGATTCAACGCGCAGCTCGTGCGGACTGTACATGCCGCCGATGCACGACTCGGTACGCACCACGGAGCATGCCTTCGCTACCTCATCCTGCGTCAGTAATGTGCAATCCTCGCCCATGCGCGTTTCTTTGAAGGCTTCCAGTACCGCAAGTGCCTCGGGCCGTTGGGCCACCAGCGTGAGACCCTGATGACAAATAGGAATGTTTGCTTGTTCTGCGATTTCTTGCCATAGATCGCGCGCCCGTCTAGCGCGGCGCCATGTATCCCCATCCCGCTGACCGGTTACCGTAATAAAGCCAAAGTTTCGAATAGAAGCACCTACACAGCGAGGGTCTCTATCGATCACGACGACGCTCAGTCCAGATTTCGCCGCTAACCAGGCGTGAGCAAGCCCGACGATGCCTGCACCCACGACCGCTAAATCATATTTTTTGGAGTTCATGCAGCGGGGATAACTCAATAAAATTACGTCCGCGCTTTGTGTGTAGTGCGCAGGCGATACGGCGTTCGGTTTCTATGCTGTGATCATTCAGTGAGACAGTTAGGCAGCCAAGATCATTTACCCAAGCGTCCAGTTCGTGCACGTCAGAAATGATTGGCTGCATAGCTGCACGCAAAAAAATCTCCATTTCTTCAGAGCTTTTGCTTGCTAATTGGTAAACCGTCGGTAGCCATCGGCCACAGGCCTGCCCGTGCGAGAGTCCTAGTCCAGTTGTATCGTCATAAGAAAGGGCGTGCACGAGTGCCGTTTCGGTGATTGCCATAGCCTGACCCGCCCACAGGGCAGCATTGGCCATGTCAACGCGTAACGAAATATTCTCTGGATCCAGCTTGATTTGAGGTAATACCTTGACGATTTGTTGTGCAGCTGACATCGCATAGGCAAATGCCTTTGGTACACGATTGCGATTCCAGATGCTTTCCAACGCATGCGATAGGGCGTCGATCCCGCTATCTCGTGTGACTGACCAGGGCGCTGTCATGGCGAGTTCCGGGTCGATCACGGCCCAATCCGCCACAATAGCTGGGCCAAAAAGAGAATGTTTTGTTTTGTTCTCGATGTCCCAGATCGTAGCCGTAGACGATACTTCACTACCCGTGCCGGCAGTGGTAGGCATCAAGATCATCGAACAAGTTTCAAACTCGCCGATATCGATTTTGCGATCGAGTATTGAGGTGACTGAGACATGTGCGGGCAAATTCAAGCGGACTGATTTCGCCAAGTCGAGGGTGCTGCCTCCTCCAATCGCGAGAATGATTGGTAGATCGCGTCTAGTGTGGACTGCCCAAAATTTTTGCCGGAGTTCATCCGCAAGTGCTAGGGTTGGCAAGCCATCCGAGCATCGTATGACATCCAACAGGTTGGATCCTAACAGCGTGCGCAGCTCGTCGACCAGTGAATCTGGAGCCTGATGATAAATCAACACCACAACGGGATGGGTGTTGACGAGTTCGGGTAGCTTGCGCCGTGCCCCTGGCTGAATAAGAATCTCAGGTTTGGTTGACATCAAGTGACCTGCTTACGGAGATAAGCCGAAATGACATCAATAATCGTGACCGAGCCAATCAGAATGATTAAGACGGCACACGTCTGAGCATATTGAAAGCTACGAATGACCTCATACAGGATCACGCCGATCCCGCCTGCACCCACCATTCCAACAACGGACGCAGACCGAACGTTGGATTCGAATCTGTATAAACAGAAGGAAATCCACATCGGTAGCACCTGTGGAATGATTCCAAAAACTATCTCTGCTAATCGCGAACCCCCTGCGGCACGGATACCTTCCACGGGACGCGGATCAATGGTCTCAACTGCTTCCGAGAATAGTTTTGATAGCGTGCCCGTTGTGTGGACAAAAAGCGCCAGGACTCCCGCGAAAGGACCAAGCCCCACCGCGACGATAAACAGTAAGGCGAACACCATTTCATTGACGGCGCGTAATGCGTCCATCAGGCGTCTTGCCGGCTGATAAATAACGGGGCTTACCACGTTGGAGGCGCACAAGAATCCTAAAGGAATCGATGCCGCGATCGCTAAGAGCGTACCCCATAGTGCGATATGGATCGTGACAATCATCTCTTTTATGTAGATGCGCCAATCCATGAAATTTGGCGGGAAAAAGTCATTTGCAAGCGTGACAATATTCCCGGAGTACTTAACCAAATCGAGGGGGCGAATCTCTGCCCCCTGCCAAGCCCAGCCCGCAATTAAGATTGCGACAGCCCAA
>CAIUZV010000151.1 GCA_903903735.1 uncultured beta proteobacterium
GGGGCGATTGATTCTGACTGGCCGTGTCGCAGACGTCATCAAAACAGGGGGCTATCGTGTCAATCCAGATGAGATCGAAGTGGCTTTAGCGGCTAACACGCTCTGTGGCCAAATATGCGTCACCTCGCTTGCATCCGACTACTGGGGCGAGATCATCACGGCGGTTGCCGAAGGCGCTCAAGTCGGTTGGCAGGAGGAATGTTTGCAACTGCTTGAGTCGATGTCTAAACACAAACGCCCGCGTCTGTTTGCGTCCCTCGAGGCCTTACCGCGAAATCCTCAAGGAAAAATCAGCCGCAAACAGGTCTCTCGCGCAGTGCTTGAGATGCACGCACTGCAAGACGGCCCTTATCCAACCCTAACTTCTCGATAACGCGCTACAGATTGCGCGCCCAGGAAGGCTCGGTAAAGACCGCGTCTTGATCAATGGGCCACACCGGTCGAGGTAGACGTTTGAAGTCGACATTTTTTAGATTAGGGGTGGTCAGGCCAGGACTGTCCACGTCCAAGATGCGATCTTCCGAAAAGAACTCATCAAACCCTGCCCGATAATGGCCGCGACTCTTAACGATCAGGATGCGGATGGTTGAGATGTCGAGTCCATGCATCTCCAGCATTGCTGGCTCGCACAACTGTCTGCGCAGAGTCCCGACTACGACACGCGTCCCTGTTCCAACTAACTCGATTAGCGCTGACGGCCCTAAAGAGAATTTTTTTCCGCCAATCACACCTCGTCGACCGGTACCCTCACCGTCCGAGAGCTTGATGACGCGCGCACGCGCTGCGTATCGTTTTGAAAACTGACTCTCTGTCGCATTAAAGACCGCATCAAACTCATTGCCCTCGCCGGCAGCATGACACTGCTGCGCTAATTCGGGATCTACAAACACACCAAGCACAACACCAGGAATCTTTGCATCATTAAACGCCTGGAGCATCCAAGACGTGTTACCTCGCCCGCCTCCACCGGGGTTATCCGCGACGTCGGCGAACAGCAAGGGAACTTTGGTCGCACGGGCGCGCGCAACGGCCGCAGGAACTTCCAACGTATCTGGCACATAGCGCGCACGATCCGCCCACGCCGCACGGGCGATCTTTAGCGCGCATCTTTGTGCCGCAGCGAGATCGCCACGTGATGTCACACAGATGGTGATCCCGCATTTGGGTAAATCGGAAAACACAAACCCCGCCGAAACAGACACGTTTGCAATAGGCCCTTCTGACGGCTTTTGCATCATCGCCGTCCCCATGTTGATCAAGTCCGCATAGGGGCCTCGAGCAGAAAGCAAGGTCACCGAAGGCGGCGTGATGGGCAAACGAATAAACGCTTTTTTCGTTTTAACGCCACCAAAAATTTCTTTCAAGAGATCAGCCGCCTCAGTCGCGCGCTCACGTTGATCGACGTGCGGGTTAGTGCGATAGCTGATCAGCGCATCAAGCGCATCAACCGTACGTTCAGACACATTACAGTGCAAATCATGGGTGGCAACGATCGGCACATCCGGACCAACGATAGAACGAACGAGCTCCATCATGTCGCCTTCTGTATCGTCAAGATGCTCGGCGCTGGATGCTCCATGATTTGCGACAAACACGGCATCAACAGGTAGCGCGGCACGCAAGCTCTTATCCAGTTTGGACATAAATTCCTCCCACACTTCACGTGTGACAGGACCTCCGGGAGGCGCACCGATCACGATGGTCGGCGCAGGCGTCCAAGGCCCGAGCGCATCCATGCGCGCATAGAAACCGGTCACCTCTGCAGGCAAATTACTCGTTTGGCGTGCGAGTTCAGTGATCTCCGCCCCTTCTCGCCAACACGACCGCGTGAAATCCTCGCGAATCGAAACAGGAGAAAACGCATTGGCCTCAAGGGCAAAGCCCATGATGGCGATTTTGGGGTTTGATGTAGACATCTGAACGACTCCTGCCGATTAGGCTTTGCGTAAGGTGTAGAACAAAGGCATTTGTTCTTGAAAATCTACCCAGCCTTTGCGCAGTGCGGAGACCTGATACGTTGCACCGAGTGGGACGTAAGGAACATCTTCAAAAACCTGGAGTTGTAATTCACTACAAATTTTCTTTTGCTCTTCAAGGCTTTTCGCGTTAAACCAGTCGAGCCTGAGTTGCTCAATACGCTCACTGGTTGGCCAGCCAAACCAGGCCTTTTGTCCCGATCCTCGCAGTGCCAAGTGCCCAGCAGGATCTAGATTATTTGAACCCGTAATCGCCGTGAACGTCACGTTCCAGCCACCCGCCGACGGCGGCTCTTGGCTATTGCGCCGCTGCATCAAGGTGCCCCAGTTCATCGCCTGCAAGTCAGTTTTGATACCGAGCTTCTTGAAGAGATCGACTGTCATGAGCGCCGCAGTGTGAAAGACAGGGTAATCAACGGGATCAAGAATCACGACCGTTTCGCCCTTATAGCCCGCCTCTTTGATCATCGCACGTGCACGCGCCAAGTCGCGCTTACCGGTAATCTTTTCCATGCCAGCCTTACTGTCCATCGGCGAGCCTGGAACAAACACACCACACTTATCATCCCAATATTCAGGGAAGTCCGGGCCATTCATGCCCATCATGTACTCAGTCTGGCTCACGGCTGCCAGAACGGCTTGTCGCATCAATTTATTATTGAACGGCGCATGCAAATGGTTAAACCGCATCAGCGAGATTGAAGGTAGCGTGCGCTTGATGAGCGTAATGTTCTTGTCTTTCTTAAGGATCGGCAAAAAGTCACTGTCAACTTGCTCGACACCATCCACCTCATTGTTTTGCAAGGCGGCAATCGACGTTGCTCGATCAGGAATAATCTGCCACCTTACCTGTTCAATATGCACGAGCTTCGGGCCCGAGGTGAATTCGGGCTTCCTCTTGTCTCGGGTGGGGACGTAGTCGGCAAAGCGCTGATAGACGGCCTGAGAGCCAGAAACCCATTGATCATGAATGAAGCGAAACGGTCCAGAACCATTCATCACCTTCACCTGGACATTATCGGGTGTCAGGGCAAGTTTCTCCGGCATGATGCACGCCATGCTGCCCGTTGGACGCGCAATCGCATGAAGCAATAAAGGAAACGGTTTGGTGAGCTTAAATTCGATTGTCTTATCATCCAGGGCAGTGAGACTCTGGGTCGCCTCCATCAAGGAGCGCCCCATCAGATCTTTTTTCGCCCAGCGATTCAAGCTCGCGACAGCATCTGCCGCACGAACGGGCGAGCCATCATGGAATTTAAGATCGTCACGCAGCATGATTTTCCAAACTAATCCCGATGGATCCATGACGTGCCCTGCGGCCATTTGGGGATGCGGCTGGTATTGATTGTCCAATCCGTACAACGTGTCGAAAACCAACTGCGAATGAATATTCGTGATGAAGACCGTGCTAAACATGGGATCCAAGATCGTCAAATCCGCATGCGGCACCCACCGAAACAGCTTAGCGGGTGCAGGACCTTGGGCGCGTAGCACTTGAGGCGTGGATAGTGCTGCAACCGAAGCCGACGATGTCACTAAAAATTTTCTGCGATCCATTTGTTATCTCCTATGTTTATGACGTTAGTACATACCACCAATCTTGTGCTGCGCCACAAAATGACCCTCACCGACTTGCACTAATGGGGCAACAACGGGCAGGTCGTTCAACGCTCTAGCAGGGCTTGGGATTTCCGACAGTTCGAGATTGCGCGCCCGGCGCATCTTAGGGTCTGCAATCGGGACTGCCGCCATCAACTTGCGTGTGTAGGGGTGTTGCGGATGTTCAAAAATTGCGTTGCGCGGTCCGAGCTCGACAATCTGACCCAAATACATCACCGCGACACGATGGCTGACTCGCTCGACCACGGCCATATCATGCGATATGAATAAATAAGAAATGCCTAAATCGTCTTGTAGATCAATTAACAAATTAACAATTTGAGCTCGAATCGACACGTCCAAGGCCGACACCGCTTCGTCCGCGATGAGAACTTTGGGGTTCACAGACAGCGCGCGCGCGATACAAATCCGCTGCCGTTGTCCACCAGAAAATTCATGTGGCCAACGGTTAATGGTTGCTGGATCTAAACCGACCCGCTCCATCAGCTCTGCCACTCGGCGATCAGCCTCGGCGCCCTGGGCTAAGCCCTGAATGATCAATGGCTCTTTGATGCACTCGCCTATCCGCATGCGTGGATTCAACGACGCAAAGGGATCCTGAAACACAAACTGCACGTTTCGGCGAAGTTCGCGCAGGGAGTTCGCACTCGACTGCACGACAGGCTTTCCAGCAAACAAAATTTGGCCGGACGTTATCTTCGCCAAGCTAATCAGCGAGCGCCCAGTGGTTGTCTTACCGCAACCGGACTCTCCGACAAGCGACAGCGTCTCACCTTCGTGCAAATCAAAACTCACCTGCTCAACAGCGTGCACGCGTTTGACAACGCGCGAGAAAATTCCACCACGAATATCAAAGCGTGTCACAAGATCTTTAACACTCAGGATCACAGGACTGGTGTGCACGCCCTCTGCAGAACGTTCACTATGTTTGACATGACGCACCTCGGGGCGGGCACGATCCGCGTCGCCCTCTTGCAGCGGCAAATCAAAACGCATGGGTTCATGGGTTCCACGCATAGAACCGAGCTTCGGCACTGCAGCTAATAGCGTCTTTGTATATAAATGGGTGGGATTCGCAAACAAGGAATACACATCATTGTGCTCGACAACCTTGCCGTGCCGCATCACCATCACACGATCGGCGACTTCCGCGACCACA
>CAIUZV010000152.1 GCA_903903735.1 uncultured beta proteobacterium
ATGCCTAACTCAATCTTTGCACCGGCTCGCATCGCCGCCACTGTTTGATAATCATAAACACTGCTTACTTCTTCACCTCCGGGTAGATGCGAACGCAGCCACGCCTTGCCGCCTATTTGCGCACTAGCGCTCAATATAGTTCCCTGATGTCCGCGTGCGGCGGCGATCCACCCTGCCTCCATGCCAGCAATACCCGCACCCACCACGACCACCCGCTTTAACTCAGTCGCCATCGAGGGCCAATAGTCGACCTCATCGGCCTTTCGTACCCGCGGATTATTGACGCACGCCAACGACTCATGCCGATTAATGATCGTATCCCAGCATGTATTGCATGCCACACAGTATCGAATCTCATTAACACGTGACTGCATCACCTTCAGCGGCCAGGCAGGATCCGCAATCAACGCACGCCCCATTCCAATCAACTCCGCCTCGCCAGCAGCCAAAATACCTTCGGCCTCCGCAGGGTCACTGATTCGTCCAAGCGACATCAGCGGGGTATTCGGGATCGCACGACGCAGCGTACGAATTAATTCACGATAAGGCGTTCGCGGTCCAAATCGGTCGGGTATGTGCATTTCCAGTGAGTTTGCATGCGTCCCTTGCGCAAAGCATACATAGCTAACTTCTTGGCTCGCCGTCAAAATCGAAGCAATGGTCGCGGCCGCCTCCGGACCGATACCTCCTGGTAGGCCATCGTCCCCCGGGAGCTTGAGACCGATAATGAAATTCGACCCACACTCCTTACGGACGGCAGAGACGATCTCAGCAATAAATCGACATCGATTCTCCCAACTACCGCCATAGGTGTCATCGCGGATATTGGACTGCGGCGATAGAAACTGATGGAATAAATGTCCATGCCCACAGGAGAGCTCAACACCGCTAAACCCGTATCTCTGTAGGCGTGCAGAGCTTTGCGCGAAGTCCGCGACGTACTGCTTTATCTCAGGCGCGGTCAAGGCTCGGGGTACCGACCAACTCATATCATCGGGCAATACAGAAGGAGCCACCGCGTTGAGATGCCTACCAGCATGATGTCGGGCACGCCCGGGGTCCTGTATCTGCGCTAATAGTCGGCAGTCTTGGCTCTCAACCTCCGTCGCCATGCGCGTCAATCCCTCTGCGTTAGACGGATCAAAGGCGTGTGTCTTTGTTGGAACCGCCTGCAGGGGCGACATCGAAAATGGTTCAGTAACAACCATCGCAGCCCCACCCCGCGCTCTATTAGCAAAGTATGCAATTTGCTCTGGCGCTACATTGCCGTTTCTTACAGTAAGGGACGTCATCGAGGCATGCACAATTCGATTACGTAAGGGCCTTCCCGCCAACTCGAATGGCGTAAACAATAGTGACGGTGTTTTCGGCGTAATCGACAAATCTAACCTCAAAGATAGTTTGATGGCTTGCCAACCATTACTGTGTAGAAATTCTCAGTGAAAGAATACATCGAATGCCTTGATGCACAGCGCAAAAGTGCGTCATGCCGAAATCAATTGACAGACTGACGCATGAATAATAAGGTTGACATTACAAAATCAGGGCGGACAGCGAGCTTGCCGCGTCGCGACTGAGCCTAAAAAATATTTGGAGATCAAACATGAAAGCATTCCTTGCTAGACGTTCTGCAGTTATCGCCCTTAGTGCCGCTGCTCTATTGGGCGGGCTAGGGGCCTTACCAGCACAGGCACAAAGCTTCCCCGCTAAACCGATCAAGCTGGTTGTGCCCTATGCACCGGGCGGAGGGGTAGATATCGTTGCGCGCACACTAGCCGATTACATTTCGACAAAATTAGGAAAGCTCGTCATCGTCGAAAATCGTACCGGTGCTGGCGGCAACGTAGGCTCGGCATTTGTCGCGAAGTCCGACCCCGATGGTTACACGCTTTTGCTTGGATCAAATGCCAATGCAATCAATAACAATCTTTACGCCAATGCCGGCTACAACGCAGCAACAGACCTCACGCAAATTGTGTTGGTAGGCACCGTCCCGATGGTCCTCTTGGCCTCACCCACCGTCGCCGCGAAAAATGTAAAAGAACTGCTTGCACAAGCGAAAGCCAAGCCAGGAAGTCTGAATGTTGGCTCGGGTGGCAGCGGCACCGCTGAGCATTTAGCTTTTGAACTGTTTAAACGTCAAACTGGCATGGAGGGCGTACACGTACCCTATAAGGGCGGCGCCGCGGTTTACACCGACTTAATTGGCGGCCAAATTCAATTGTTTTTTAATAACCAACTCGGCGCGACACCCTATGTCCGCTCCGGTCAGCTTCGCGCACTCGGCATTACGAGCCCAACGCGATCTAGCGCACTGCCAGATGTTGCCACATTCGCAGAGCAAGGATTCGCTGAGTTTAAAGCGTTTGTATGGTGGGGAGTGATTGGCCCAGCGGGTATCCCAAAAGATACCGTGACTCAGATTAATGCTTTATTTAACAAGGCAATCTCTTCACCCGAAGTATCGACGAGATTAGAGTCTCTTGGCGCACAGCCTCAGGGTGGCACGCCAGAAAAATTTGCAGAATTCTTCAAAGCTGAAATGACAACTTGGGCAGGTGTCATTAAGGCAGCGGATATCAAACTTAATTAGGGCAACGGCTGATATAGATGACATGGATCGTATAAAAACTGAATATCAAAAAATTCGTACGCCTGACTACGGCGAACGCTTACGCATCGGCATGATCTTGCCTAATCGCAATGTCGTGGCAGAGGCAGATGCGCAGGCGATGTTGCCGCCAGGCGTATCGATCCATACCACTCGTTTGAAGTTACATGGCACGACGCCCGCTGATATCAAAGAAATGAGCGATGGGGCAGAGAACGCCGCTCTTTTACTCGGTGCAGCACCCATCGGCATCATTGTGTTTCACTGCACCGCCGTATCCACATCAGATCCCGCGATGGGCGATCAGTTGGTTGCGCGCATTGAAAAAACTGCAAATAAGAAGGCCATTGCTACTTCGCAAGGACTCGTAGCAGCACTCGACACACTGCATGCAAAGAAAATCGTGATGCTGACCCCCTATCCACAGTCTGTCAATGATGCCGAGGTTCGCTTTTTGAATCATTTTGGTTTTGATGTGCTGCATGAGATCGGTCTTAATTTGCCATCAACCGTTTCAACTGCGAGTGTGACGCCTGAGCAGTGGCTTGAAAAAGCGCTTGCCATGAAGCGGGCCGATGCAGATGCATACTTTTTAAGCTGCACCAATATTCGCGTACTCTCGATCATTGATGAACTGGAGCATCGCTTAGAGGCACCTGTCATCACAAGCAACCAAGCCATGCTATGGCACTGTTTGCGTGCAAGTGGGATTAACGATGCTGTTCATGGCTATGGTCAACTTTTACAGCGCCACTAATGACCGACGAGGCTTGAAACTTGCTTCGCCGCTTAAGTTTGCCTCTCTCATACAGATCTTTTTTACCTTCGTACTAATCATCTTTGCGCAAGGCGCTCAAGCGCAAGGGTGCGCGTCGCTTCCCCAAGATCGCTCCATTGCTGACGGGAAAGGCTGTCTCACGGTTTGGTCTCCGAGCGCGCACACGGCTAATGGGAAAGACCAGCCGAACCAAGCGAGTCCTCCCGTGCTGGTTGTGCTTCTTCATGGAGATAGCGGTGGCGGCCTCGCCCAGCGACACCTCGATCGCTGGGCAAAGACGGCGAACATTCTGTCTGGACCCAATCAGACGCTCGTTTTTCTGGTGAGGCCCGGGTATCGCTCTCCGGTCGGAGACTCTAGTGGCTGGGCCAATCCGCATGACGACGACTACACCGCAGGAAACGTTGCGCGTGTCGCAACAGCATTACAGAATTTGCGAGTGCGCTACAACGCGTCAAAAGTAATCGTGGTCGGCCACTCTGGGGGTGCGGCGATCACCGCTCTGCTTTTGGGACGATTTCCCTCCTCGTTGGATGGCGCTATCCTTCTGGGCTGCCCATGTGATGTCCCACCGTGGCGTCAACATCGAGGCGCACAGCGCGGCAGACAGACCCCGTGGCCTAACAGTCTGAACCCAATGGATGCCGTCGCAAACATCCCTACAGACAAGGTGGTATTAGCGGTTACTGGTTCGCTTGATGACAACACATTACCCTTATTCGCTCAAGCATGGATAAGTGCCGTCAGCGCGCGGGGAGTCAATGCAAGATTCATCCTCGCTCCAGATCTAGATCATACAAATATATTATTGTGGCCTGGGCTGAGCGAACAACTCAGGCAAACGATAAATAATCTCACTTCGAGGGCGCCTTAGACTATGATCAAACAGGGAGGCAACTATGAAAAATAAAAAATTAAATTCACTACTCAGTTACTTTTTTTCTTTACTGGCCCTGTTACTCACGACGGGAACCAGTCCCGCACTCGCACAAGCGAGCTTTCCTGACAAGCCTGTGCGTATCGTTGTTCCGTTTCCACCCGGAGGTGGAACAGATCTCGTTGTGCGAGCGCTCGCTGCAGGGATGGCAACTGAGCTAAACCAAAGTTTCATCATTGAAAACAAGGCCGGGGCGGGAACCGTTATCGGCACCGACTTTGTCGCTAAAAGTCAGCCTGACGGATACACCCTGTTGGTTGGAACATTTGCCTTTGCCGTGAATCCTAGTTTGCTTGCGAAGCTGCCCTTCGATACGAATAAAGCATTCGATCCTGTGGTGCTGATCAGTCGCTCTCCGAACGTTTTGGTTGTCAGAGCTGACAGCCCTTACAAGTCCGTACAAGATATTGTTCAGGCGGCACGAGCCAACCCAGGAAAACTGACCTACGCTTCACAAGGAAATGGCACGTCCGCCCACTTGGCGGCAGAGCTATTTAACGCGCTCGCAAAGGTCAACATTCTCCATATCCCCTATAAAGGCGCAAGCGCTGCGCTCACCGATATCGTCGGTGGCCAAGTTGATTTGATGTTTGCCACCTCCGCTGGAGCGACACCACTCCTTGATTCCGGTCGCCTACGTGCTCTTGCCGTAACGACTCCAGAGCGCTCACCTGCTTTTCCGGCACTCCCAACCATGATCGAAGCGGGTGTTCCCGACTATCAAGCGACGAGCTGGTACGGCTTGTATGTGCCTGCCGGCACGCCAACGGCGGTCATTGCTCGCCTCAATGCAGCCGCGACTAAGGTCGCCCAGGCCGAAGCCTTTAAGTCTCGCGTCGCGAGCGAAGGACTGGTCATCAGTACCGGCACACCACAGCAGTTAGATGAATTCATGCGCGGCGAGCAGACACGCTGGGCTCGCGTGATCAACGCGGCTGGAATCAAAGCCAATTAGACTATCAAGGACATCTCATGCATCGACGCACCGTACTCGCTCACGCACTTCAAACAGCTCTTGCATTGGGAGTCACTGCACTCCCTAGCGCACTCTTCGCACAGTCCGCTTATCCCAACAAACAGATTCGTTTCGTCGTGCCATTCGCGGCGGGCGGCGGCGGCGATGCCGTCGCACGATTGCTCGCGCAGCGGCTCGGTGAACAAATTGGCGAATCGATCGCCGTGGAGAATAAAGCGGGCGCCGGTGGAATTATCGGATCATCGTTCGTTCTGAAATCACCGCCCGATGGCTACATGGTGCTCAACATGTCGAGCACCTACGCCATTCAAGCCGCGATTGGTAAGAACCTAAACTTTGATCCAATCAAAGACATGCAACCTATCATCATGGTGTCAAGAGACCCCGTTGTGATGATCGTTCGAACATCATCTGCGCTGAACAACGCAAAAGATCTAATCAGTGCGGCGAAGGCCAAGCCTGGGAAACTTACGCATGGCTCTGCAGGAATTGGCTCAATCGCCCATCTGGGCACCGAGGAGCTGGCGTTTCTAATGGGGATCTCCTTAGTTCACGTTCCCTACAAAGGGTCGTCCCAAGCGTTCAGTGACTTGATTGGCGGCAACGTCGACATGATGCTTACGAGTGCCACGTTCGCTTCTCCTTACATTAAATCTGGTCGCGTGAAGGCGCTGGGTATTGCTGGCAAAGAGCGCCTGCCAAATCTTCCAGATGTACAGACCTTTGAGGAGCAAGGGATCAAGGGCTATGACGTGGTTGACTGGAAAGCTGTCGCCGGACCTAAAGGCATGCCTGCAGAGGCGGTTAAGTTTTTGAACGTTGAACTTAACAAGGTATTGCAGCATAAGTCTGTGACAGAGCGCTTCTCTGCAGAAGGAACGACCTCTGTCGGGGGGACGCCTGAACATCTGCTGCAAACGATCGTATCGGATATTGAGCGCTGGAAGCGCGTGATCAAAGAAGCCAACATCAAATTTGAGTAATGCAGATGACACTTAACAAACTATTTCGCCAGCAATTAACCGTCGGCGCCGGACACATCATGCCGGGTGCGGGCAACGCCCTTGCCGCACGCTTTATTGCCGCAGCCGGACACAAGATGATGTTGGTTAGTGGCGCGGCGGTTGCAAACAATTACCTCGGGGTACCGGACCTTGGATTGGTATCTGTGACCGAACTTGCTGAGCATGTGGCGGCTATCAGAGAAGCTGTAGACATTCCTATTTTGGCGGATGGTGACACTGGTTTTGGCAATGCAATCAATGCCAGACGGATGATTCGTTTATTAGAGCGTGCGGGTGCGAATGCCATCATGCTAGAAGACCAAACCTACCCTAAACGCTGCGGTCATTTTGATGGCAAAGATGTCGTCTCTACACAAGAAATGGTCTCGAAGATTAAGGCGGCTGTTGACGCTCGACACGATCCAGACCTCATGATCCTTGCTCGCACCGATTCGCGCGCCATCGAAGGGTTTGAGGCATCGCTCGATCGGGCACGAGCCTATCAGGAGGCTGGTGCAGACTTTCTATTTATTGAAGCGCCTTTGACCAAAGAGGAATTGCTAGCCATTCCTAAAGCTGTACCAGGCATTCACCTTTGCAATATGGTCATCGGTGGCAAGACTCCCCTATTGCCGCGCGAAGAGCTTGCAGCTGCTGGATACTCTGTGATCTGCTATGCCAATGCTGCACTACAAGCGTCGATGTTGGCCATGCAGAATGCCATGCAGCACTTGGCTGCGCACGGGTCAATCACAGGATTTGAGTCACAGCTCATGATGTTTGCTGAACGCCAGGCAGCACTCAATGCTGATCACTACAAAGAACTAGAGAAACGCTACACATGAAGCCGTCTACTGGAACCACCTTCTTCGATAAAGTCTGGCGTGATCACGTCATCGCTAAGCTTGACCAAGAGTCCGATCTGATCCAAGTCGATCGCCTTGTCTTACACGAGCTCTCCGGCAGCCAAGCACTGAGGGCACTTGAAGAAGCTGGGCGCAAGCCAATTAGTCGCGGACAAGTCTTTACTGTTATTGAACACTTGATATCAACACAACCGGGCAGAGGGCCCTGCGACTCTGTTTCGTCTAGTGGTCCTGCGATGATACAGACCACTCGAGACGCTTCTAAAAAATACGGACTGCACTTCATCGACTACGACGATCCACGACAAGGTATTGCACATGTCGTGGCTCCTGAGCTGGGCATTGCCTTCCCCGGTGCGACCTTAGTGTGTTGCGATAGCCATACCAGCACCATAGGCGGAGTCGGCGCACTCGCTTGGGGGATTGGAGCGTCTGAAGCGGAGCATGTGTTGGCCACGCAGACCCTCGCGCAAGCAAAGCCCAAGACGATGCGGGTGAATTTTGAAGGAACCCTCAGGCCAGGCGTCTTTGCA
>CAIUZV010000153.1 GCA_903903735.1 uncultured beta proteobacterium
CGCGCTTAGCAATTTCTTCAAGCAAGGCCGGTGTATTGGGGTGCAGGGCGCCCGTTTCCTTGTGGATGAAAAACGCCATGGGAACGCCCCACTGTCGTTGCCGTGAGAGTGTCCAATCGGGACGATTCGCAATCATGGCATTTAGTCGCGCGCGACCCCAAGAGGGGTAGAACGCCGTGGCATCGATTGCTGCCAAGGCACTCTCGCGCAGTGAGGGTCCGCCGTCTTTGGGTTTGATGTCCATGCCAGCAAACCACTGACTCGTTGCGCGATAAATAATCGGAGTCTTGTGACGCCAGCAATGCATATAGCTGTGCTTGTGTGGCTCTTGCTTGATCAGCGTGCCCGCAGCCTTTAGCGCATCAACAATTTTAGGATTTGCTTCCCAAATGGTTAGTCCACCGAAGCCTGCCAGGCTCGAGACATACTTGCCATCACCCATCACAGGGCTCAGGATCTCGGCATCTTGCATGCCGTTGGCTTTGCATGACTGGAAGTCTTCAATACCGTAAGCGGGTGCGGAGTGCACGACACCGGTTCCGGTATCGAGCGTGACATAGTCGCCCAGATAGATGGGCGACAAGCGCTTGTAGCTCGGATCGAAACTGGCTAAGGGGTGCTCGAACGCAATGTGATCCAGCGCACTGCCAGCGCAGCGCGCGATGATCTCGCCTTCCATGCCCCATTCTTTTAAGCAATGTTCAACCCGATCGGCTGCGATTAGGAGTAGGTCGCCTGTCGCCGGTGCAGGGGAAACGCGCACAAGGGCGTATTCAAACTCAGGATGAATATTCAGTGCTTGATTCGATGGGATGGTCCAAGGCGTTGTGGTCCAGATAACGATCGCACCCGCTTGGACCGTCTCCACACCAAACGCTTTGGCAAGGCCTGCATGATCCACAAAAGGAAACGCAATATGCACGGCGGGATCGCTACGGTCTGCGTATTCGACCTCGGCTTCCGCAAGCGCTGAGCCACAGTCGAAACACCAGTTCACGGGTTTGAGACCGCGAAACACATAACCCTTGTCCAAAATACGGCCCAAGGCGCGAATTTCGTCCGCCTCGTTACTGAAGTTCATGGTCATGTAAGGGCGTTTCCAGTCACCCAACACGCCAAGTCGTTCAAAGTCTTTCTTTTGTCGTTCGATTTGCTCTAGGGCGTAAGCACGCGCTTTAGCTTGCACCTCAGGCACAGGCAAGTGCTTGCCGTATTTCTTT
This sequence comes from uncultured beta proteobacterium, assembly GCA_903903735.1. Lineage (GTDB taxonomy): Bacteria > Pseudomonadota > Gammaproteobacteria > Burkholderiales > Burkholderiaceae_B > Zwartia. The sequence continues at coordinate 1,221 of CAIUZV010000153.1, forward strand.
TCGATCTGAATTTCGATCGGCATGCCATGGCAGTCCCAGCCGGGCACATAGGCGGCGTCAAAGCCAGCCATATTGCGGCTCTTGACAATCATGTCCTTCAGGATCTTGTTGACGGCGTGACCGATGTGAATATCGCCGTTGGCGTAAGGCGGGCCATCGTGTAGCAAGAAGGTCGGTCTGCCCTTGCTGGCTTTACGAATGGCTTGGTATACGCCTTTCTCTTGCCATTGGGCAACCCAAAGAGGTTCACGACGAGGCAAGTCGCCACGCATCGGAAACGGTGTGTCGGGCAAATTCAGAGTGTTTTTATAGTCCATGGCGCGCAAGGTAAGCTCGCGCATGCTGGGCATCGGCGTGCATGGCGGCGGTCAGAGTAGGCAAATCGGGAAACTTTTCTTCATCCCGCAAGTGTTGCAGGAGTTCGACGCGCACGAGTTTACCGTAAGCGTCGATATTGGTATCGAATAGGTGGGTCTCAAGCAAAATCCTGCCGTTATCTTCGACTGTAGGTCGTACTCCTAAGCTGGCAACACCCGCAAGCGCTTGGGTGCCTAAACCGTGCACGAGGACCGCATAAATTCCCGAGCGCGCCGCACAGCGCGGGGTCACACGCATGTTCATGGTTGGCATGTTTAGGGTGCGTCCGAGTTTTTTGCCATGAATAACATGGCCAGTCATCGCATAGGGTCTGCCAAGGAGGTGAGCCGTCTGGACAAGGTCTCCCGCGGCCAGTGCGGCACGAACGGCTGAACTCGATATCCGAGAGCCCTTCGCGTCTGTGATGTCTCCAAGCCCATCGACATGCATGCCGTGCTGGCGACCGAGTCGGCGCAAGAGGTCAATGTCTCCGCCGCGTTGTCGACCGAAACGGAAATCCTCGCCGACCAAGAGCCAGCGCGTATTGAGTTCACGAGCGAGGAGTTGTGTCACGAAATCTGGTGCAGACATTTCCGCCATGGCGCGGTTAAAACGCGCGACCATGATGCGTTGAATGCCTGCGGCGGCGAGTTCGGTGACTTTGTCGCGTAGCCCGGTGATTTGGGGAGGCGACAGTTCTGGCCGGTGGTTGATGCCTGCAAAATACTGACGCGGGTGCGGTGAAAAGGTGAGCACCGTGGGGCATAGCGACTGTTCTTGGGACGCCTGACAAACGAGGTCGAGCATCGCCCGATGGCCTCGGTGGACACCATCAAAGTTGCCAATTGATAGGGCGCTGGGCTGGGTGAGCGGCGGAACCGGCGCTTGCCGAAAAATACGTAAAGAGGTTTTCACAAGTGACAGTTTACAATTTCGCACCACATGTAGAGTCTATTTCCATGCCAGACACCCCTAATTCGCGGGCGCGCTTCGTTATTTTGATCTCCGGACACGGGTCAAACATGCAGGCGATCGTCCAGGCGTGCCAAGCTGGCCGCTGTGGCGCCGAGGTTGTGGCGGTCTTGGCGAGTCGCACGCAAGCGGCTGGAGTTGCCTGGGCGGCAGGCGCAGGGATCGCCACCGGGGTTGTGGCCCATACGGACTTTGGCTCGCGGGAAGCGTTTGACGAGGCCTTAGCCCAGAAAATCGACTCTTATTCACCTGACTATGTCTTGCTTGCCGGGTTCATGCGTGTCCTCACCCCCGCTTTCGTTGCGCGCTACGCTGGGCGCTTGATCAATATTCATCCATCGCTCTTACCTGCCTTCCCTGGGATGCATACGCACGCCCAGGCCTTGGCAAAAGGCGTTCAGAGTCACGGTTGTACCGTACACTTCGTCACCCCAGTGCTGGACCATGGTCCGATCATCGCGCAAGGGGTTGTGCCAGTTTTGACAGGCGACACGCCTGAGTCGCTCGCCGCCCGAGTACTGACGGTCGAACATCAGGTTTACCCCGCGGTCGCGACATGGCTTGCAGAAGGCCGTGTGCATTTGCTTGCCGATCAACGCGTGGTGGTTGACGGCATCGAAAACAGATTATTTTCATCGGAATCCTAATGAGCAATCCTAAACCGCCCAGTCGTACTCAGGCGCGTGCCCCCAAGGCCTCCGGTCTAAGCAAAAAAGATCTGGCTCGGCAGGCCGCGCTTGGTACCTCGACCCGCGCGGCGCGTCCAGGTTCGGCGACAGAACGCCTCATGAAGGCTGAGCCTCACGGCACGCGCAGGCCCGGCGCCGGTGGTTTCGTTAGTCATGCAGGTGACACAGGACCCGCACCTGAGAAGCCGGTCTCCACTTATGTGCCCAAGCCGCGTGCGCCGGTCATGACGACCCGCTTGGACCAGATTCGTCAGGTGTTGGACGAGGTGCTGACTTGGCGTTTCGCTGCGGATTCTGTGGTGTCGCATTGGTTTCGTGCTCATCCCAAGCTTGGGATTCGGGATCGCGCAGAAGTGGCTGAAGTGGTGTATGCCGTTTTGCGGCACTTACGCCGTTATCGTCAGCTCGCTGAAAGCGGCGTAGGCAATGCCGTACGTCGATTAGCGATTCAAGGCGCAATGGTGACCATGGATCCGGAAAAAGTACGCGCTGTCCTTGACCCGGGCGAGCTCGCTTGGTTAGACCGTATTGCGCAGATCGAAGAGCTGTCGATGCCCTTGGAAGTCCGTGGCAGCTTACCTGACTGGTTGTACGAACGCCTGAAGGACTTGCCGGATCTCGAGAACTTGGTCGCTGCACTGAATCAAAGCGCCCCGTTGGACATTCGCGTGAATCCGCTTAAGGCCGAGCGAGACGAGATGCTCGCCGACCTCACAAAAGGTAACGCCGTGCGTCATTCGCCGGTCGCGACGCCTTATTCGCCTTGGGGTATCCGCTTGACAGGTCGACCTGCGATGAACAAGTGGCATCAGTTTGAGCATGGCCTGATTGAGGTGCAGGATGAGGGTAGTCAATTGCTCGCCTTGCTGGTCGGACCCAAGCGTGGTGAGATGGTGATTGATTTTTGCGCGGGTGCAGGGGGCAAGACGCTATTGCTGGGTGCCTTGATGCGCTCGACAGGACGCTTGTACGCCTTCGATGTTTCGGCGACTCGTCTGGCAAAGGCTAAGCCGCGCTTCGCGCGCAGTGGGTTATCCAACGTGGTGCCCGTGGCGATCGACCATGAAAATGACCAGAGAGTGCGGCGTTTGGCAGGCAAGGGGCAGCGCGTGTTGGTGGATGCGCCCTGCAGCGGTGTGGGTACGTTACGCCGTAATCCCGATCTGAAATGGCGTCAGTCCACACAAAGCTTAGCGGAGTTAACGGATTTGCAGGCGCGTATTTTGAAGAGCGCTGCACGTTGTGTGGCACCAGGTGGGCGGCTTGTTTACGCCACCTGCAGCCTTCTGGCAGAAGAGAATCAGGATCAGGTGGTGCGCTTTCTTGCGGACCATCCGGACTTTGAGCTAATCGATGCCGCGCCTTTATTGGCGGCACGTACACCGCTTCAGATCGAGGGGCCTTATTTAAGCCTTCGCCCCGACGTGCACCAGACCGATGGTTTTTTTGCGGCCGTCATGGAAAGAAAGAAAGGCTTAGCTGACGCGGAGCCTGTCAAAAAGAAGACCGAAGTGGAAAAACCCATAGATTGTTGATTTTGCGCAAAAACTTTAAGGTCACTTGGTGGGCGCAGGGGACGGGTAGGCTAAAATCAACCTGACTATTTTGTCGTTTTTTGATACTGATACATGAAAGAACTCATTTCGTTTGGCGCAGGTGGTTTGCTACAGGCATCCTGGTGGCAAGTTGTGATTTACACCTTGGTGGTGACACACATCACCATCGTGGCCGTCACAATATTTCTGCATCGTTGCCAGGCACACAGGGGCCTGGATCTGCATCCGGCCGTCATGCATTTCTTCCGTTTTTGGCTGTGGATGACCACGGGGATGGTTACCAAGGAGTGGGTGGCTATTCATCGCAAGCACCACGCCCGTTGCGAGCGTGAAGGGGATCCGCACTCGCCGATGATGTATGGCATTAGTAAGGTTTTATTTAGTGGCGCTGAACTGTATCGCCATGAATCAAAAAATGCTGAAACGCTCAGTAAATTTGGGCATGGCACACCTGATGATTGGCTTGAGCGCAACGTGTACACCAAGTTTAGTGCGCGCGGCATTCTGTTGATGCTGATTATCGATGTCAGTTTGTTTGGTGCGATGGGATTGACCGTTTGGGCGATCCAAATGGCGTGGATTCCGTTCTGGGCCGCTGGAGTGGTAAACGGTATTGGTCACTACTGGGGGTATCGTAATTTCGCCAGCCCTGATACCAGCACCAATGTCTTCCCTTGGGGAATTTTGATTGGTGGCGAAGAACTCCACAATAATCACCACGCGTTTGGTAGCTCAGCCAAGTTTTCCAGCAAGTGGTATGAGCTCGATATCGGTTGGGTCTACATACTTGGATTGAAAGCGCTAGGTCTGGTGCAGATTAAAAAGGTGGCGCCCAAGTTGCGACTGGAAGCTACAGGTAAAACAGGGATTGACCAGCGTACCTTGCAAGGCGTTATTGCACACCGCTATGAAATCTTGGCACGCTACACCGGGTTGATGAAAACCGCGTGTCGCGATGAACTTGCTCGCTTGCAGGCCGCGCGTAATGAAGATAAGGCGCAAGCGTTGGCTGCGGCAACCCACTGGTTAGGGCGCGGTGAAGAAAACCTCGCCCCAGCTGAGCGCGCGCGTATTGATCAGGCGATTTCGCTAAACGAATCTCTGTCGACCATGGTGCAAATGCGCCATGAGCTCGTCAAACTGTGGGACAGCTCTACGTCGTCGAGCGAGCAACTCCTTCACGACTTGCAAGCTTGGTGCCAGCGCGCACAACAAAGCGGTATCGCCAGCCTTGAGGAGTTCGCCTTGCGTCTACGCCGCTATGCGGCATGATCGACAAGCTTAACGCGCCTCAACGCGAGGCGGTCACACTCCCTGCGCAGCATGCCCTCGTGTTGGCAGGGGCAGGGAGCGGAAAGACCCGGGTGCTCACCACCCGCATGGCGTGGCTGATCCAGACCGGTCAGGTCAGTCCTCTGGGAATTCTTGCCGTTACGTTTACCAATAAAGCCGCGCGCGAGATGGTGGCGCGGGTGTCCGCGATTCTGCCGATTGATACGCGGGGGTTGTGGATTGGCACCTTCCATGGTTTGTGCAATCGTATGCTGCGGGCGCATCATCGTGACGCGGGCTTGCCTCAGGCGTTTCAAATCCTCGATACGGCTGATCAATTCGCGGCGATCAAGCGGTTACTCAAAGCGAACGGTATCGACGATGAGAAATTTCCCCCCCGCGATGTGCAGCGTTTTATCAATGGTGCAAAGGAAGATGGCTTGCGCCCAGGCGATGTCGAAGCAAGCGATAGCTTTCGGCGACGCTTAATAGAAATCTATACTCTCTATGAAACCCAATGTCAGCGCGAAGGCGTCGTAGACTTCCCTGAGCTTTTGCTGCGTGCCTTTGAATTGCTCGCGCGTAATGAGCCGATCCGCAGTCATTATCAACGTCGCTTCAAGCATGTGCTGGTTGATGAGTTTCAGGATACCAACACCCTACAGTACAAATGGCTGACGCTTTTGGCTGGAGGTGGCGCGAGCTTGTTTGCTGTAGGGGATGACGATCAATCGATCTACGCGTTTCGCGGAGCAAATGTCGGCAATATGGCTGACTTTGAGCGGGACTATGCGCGCGGCACCGTGATTCGACTCGAGCAGAACTATCGCTCGTTCGGACATATTCTGGACTCGGCGAATGCACTGATTAGTCATAACAATGGGCGCCTGGGCAAGAACTTATGGACCGAACAAGGCGAGGGTGAACAAATCCGCGTCGTAGAGCAACCGACAGATTTGCTCGAAGCACAGTGGTTGGTCGACGAGGTGCGTGGACTAGTTTCTGACGGGCGAGATCGTAGCCAGATTGCCGTGCTGTATCGCAGTAATGCCCAATCGCGTGTGATCGAACATGCGCTGTTCTCCTCTGGGATTGCCTATAAGGTCTATGGGGGCTTGCGATTCTTTGAGCGGCAAGAGGTCAAACACGCCTTGGCCTATTTGCGCTTAATGGCAAATGCGGATGACGACACGTCGTGGATGCGTGTGGTGAATTTTCCGCCACGCGGCATCGGTGCAAGGACGCTTGAACTGCTGGGTGACCAGGCGCGCGCCTATGACACAAGTTTGGCGTCTGCAGTGGCGCGTGTGGCGGGTAAAGGCGGATCGAATCTTGCGCAGTTCGCCACGATGATCCAACGCTTGGCAGCAGAGACGCGTGATTTGCCTCTGCCAGAAATGGTTGAGCACGTGATCGATCAAAGCGGATTGATCGCGCACTATCAGTTAGACCGTGAGGGCGCGGATCGCATTGAAAACTTAAAAGAACTTGTGACTGCGGCAGCTGCGTTTGTGTCGGAGGCTAACCTCGATGGCCTACCAGCGGGTGTTGCGCTGCAAGCGCCCACGCTAGATGATGCAGGCGAGCCCGAAGGCGTTGATAATGATGCGGCATCGCAAGTGGCGAGCGACGCGTTGCGGGTCGGTTTTGATGGCTTGTCACCACTGATGGCATTCTTATCGCACGCAGCACTTGAGGCGGGTGACAACCAGGCGCAAGCGGGCCAAGATGCGGTGCAGTTAATGACGGTGCACGCAGCCAAAGGACTTGAGTTTGACGCAGTCTTTATTACTGGGATTGAAGAGGGCTTGTTTCCACACGAAAACAGCATTCTTGAGCAAGCAGGGCTGGAAGAAGAGCGTCGCTTAATGTATGTGGCGATTACACGCGCACGCGAGCGGTTGTACTTCAGCCTGGCGCAGAGTCGGATGTTGCATGGGCAAACGCGATACGCGATGCGCTCAAGGTTTTTATCCGAGGTCCCCGATGAGCACTTGAAGTGGTTAACACCCAAGCAGGGGTTGAGCGATTCAGAGCCGCGCTGGAAAAGCAGCGGGGGCGGCTTCGATCCCTACGCTCGACACGCCAAGTCTAGTGTTGCAGCGGTGGCGCCGCGTAGCGTCGCCAGTGGTGTGACGGTTGGATCACAGCAGTTTCGAGTGGGACAAGGCGTGAGACACGCCCGCTTTGGCGACGGCACGATCATCGGCCTAGCGGGCAGTGGGATCGATGCCCAAGCGCAAATTCAGTTTAGGGATGTGGGTGCCAAGACCTTAGCGCTCGGTGTCGCCAAGCTCGATATTATTCAGAGCTGAGCGCTAGCTGTTCAAGCTCTTCTTGCAAGCTCAACCAGAGCTCTTCAAGTTCAGACGCGCGTTTGGTAAGTTCACCGTGTTTGGCGAGCGTCTCCATGCGCTCTTGTCGACGTGTGTCGCTATATAGGTCCGGGTCTGCAATGCGTTCGTCGAGTACACGCACCTGCACTTGCGCGGTTTCTAAATCTTTTTCAACTGTTTTTAACTTGTTTTCAATCGGTTTGCGTAATTGGGCGAGTCGTTGCCGCTCTTGTGCTTGTTCGCGTTTCTGATTTTTGCGATCGCCGACACTGGCTTGGGCATCTTGGCTGGGTGCAGCGCCCTGTGCGGTGGGTTTGATTGCATCGCGCACCAGGGCATCTTGTTTGCGCGCGTTGGCTTGATGTTGAGCAAGCCAGTCGCGGTAGTCCTCTAAGTCGCCATCAAACTCTTGCACGCCACCATCGGCAACAATCCAAAAGCTATCAACGGTGGTTCGCAATAAATGCCTGTCGTGCGAGACTAACAACATGCTGCCACCGAACTCAGCGAGTGCAGTCGTGAGCGCTTCGCGCGTCTCAACATCCAAGTGGTTGCTTGGCTCGTCCAGCAATAAGAGATTTGGTTTTTGCCAAACAATCAGGGAGAGCGCAAGTCGGGCTTTTTCACCACCCGACATGGGCTCGACCTTATCCATGACTCGATCCCCACCAAAACCGAAACCGCCTAAATAATTGCGCAGTTCCTGCTCGCGGGTTTGCGGAGCGAGTCGTGCGAGATGTTGGAGTGGGCTGCTGTCGAGATCCAACATATCAAGTTGGTGCTGCGCGAAATAGCCGACCTCTAGCCCGCGCGAAGCTTTGCGGCTGCCTGATTGCACGTCGAGTTCACCGGCAAGCGTTTTAACAAGGGTACTCTTGCCCGCGCCGTTAACACCCAGGATGCCAATACGATCCCCGCCTCGTACCATCAACTTGACGCCGCGGAGAATGGGGATGTGTGCGCCACTCTCGTCGGTGTAGCCGGCCTGCATGTCGTCGAGCACGAGTAAGGGATCTGGCATTTCATCCGGAGAGGGAATGCGGATGTCGATCCCTGACTCCGCGTGGATGGGGGCGAGTAGCTCCATCCGTGCGAGGGCTTTGACGCGGCTTTGCGCTTGTTTGGCTTTTGATGCCTTGGCTTTAAAGCGATCGATAAAGCCCTGAAGCCGAGCCGCCTCGCGTGTTTGCCGTTCGTACGCGATCGAGGTTTGGCGCAGACGCTCTGCGCGTTGCAACACAAAGTCTTGATAGCCGCCCTTATAGCGGTTGAGCTTGCCTTGATCGAAGTGCAAAATCGTCTGTGCCACGGCATCGAGGAATTCTGTGTCGTGCGAAATCAGTAGAACAGTACCTTGGTAAGCACCAAGCCAGCGCTCAAGCCACAGCATCGCATCGAGGTCGAGGTGGTTGGTGGGTTCGTCAAGCAACAGAAGCTCTGATGGCGCCATCAACGCACGCGCCAAGGCGAGTCGCATGCGCCAACCACCGGAGAAGCTATCGACGGGTTGCTCCCATTGCGCTGGGGTAAAACCCAGGCCCGCGAGTAGTTGTTCGGCGCGGGAGGCTGCCGTCCACGCGTCCGCTTCAATTAAATCTGCCTCAAGCTCTGCGATCTTGGCGCCGTAGGCATCGATGCGCGAGGGATGCTGCTCGAGCTCGGCGTTGATGGCGGCCCGTTCCGCTTGGAGTGCGCGCAGATGCGTGTCGCCGTCGATGACAAACTCTCGTGCGGCATCTGTTGTTGAGGCAATCTCTTGCCTGACGCTCGCGATACGCCAGCCAGAGGGGACATCTAGACTTCCTGCGTCCGCATCAAGCTCGTGCTGTAGCAATGCGAATAGAGTGGATTTCCCGGCACCGTTTTTGCCGACAAAGCCTACGCGCTCACCAGGATGAACGACGAAATCGGTTTGATCCAAGAGAACTTTGGTGCCGCGTCGCACCGTCAAGCCAGACGCGCGAATCACGACTGCAGTTGTCCGCGGCTAAGCAAAAGAATTTGGTCTGATGCTTCAGCGGTATCCAGCCAGATGGGCTCAAGCTCGGGAAAGGCGGCCTCGAAGAACGCCCGCTCGTGTCCGATCTCGATCACAAGCCAGCCTTCCTCACTGAGGTGGGCAGGTGCTTGTTCGATAATGGTACGTACGACATCCATGCCGTCATCACCACCCGCTAAGGCTAGACGTGGCTCATGTCGGTACTCTGCGGGCAGCTTACCCATGGAGGCGGTATTGACGTAGGGCGGGTTGCTGATGATCAGGTCGTAGCGCGCAGCAACAGGTAAGGGATCGTAAAGACTGCCTTGGTGCAGATTGAGCCTGTCGTCCAAGCCATGTTCTGTGACATTGATTGCCGCCACGTCGAGCGCATCGCGTGAGAGTTCGGTTGCATCGACGAAGGCTTCAGGAAACTGATGGGCAGCAATAATGGCCAAACAGCCAGACCCCGTGCAGAGATCCAGAATCCCTGTTATTTCGTAGGGGTCTCTGATCCACGGGCTGAGGTGGTTCATTAACAATTCAGCAATGGGCGAGCGCGGAACAATGACACGTTGATCGACGTGGAATCTGTAGCCTTGCAGCCACGCTTCATGCGTCAGGTAAGGGGCGGGCAGCCGTTGCTCGCAACGCAGATCAATTAAGGAGAGCGCGAGCTCGCGCTCAGCAGGCAAGATCCGGGCGTCCATGAAGGGCTCAAGCTGATCCGGTGGTAAATGCAAGGCAAATAACACCAGATAGACAGCTTCGTCCCATGCGTTGTCAGAGCCATGACCAAAGAAGAGCTTGGTTTCGTTAAAGCGTGAGACGCCGTAGCGAATGAGGTCGCGCACACTGCACAGGGCGTCCCGGGATTGCGACATTAGGCTCTCAGGAGATCGTTGATGCTTGTCTTTGCACGCGTTTGCGCATCGACGCGCTTGACGATGATCGCGCAGTTCAGGCTGTGCGAGCCATCGGCCGCAGGCAAAGAACCGGGGACCACCACCGAGCCCGAAGGCACACGACCATAGTGAATCTCTTTGGTTTCACGGTCGTAAATGCGCGTGCTTTGCGACAGGAATACGCCCATCGCTAGGACCGAGTTTTCTTCAACGATGACGCCTTCCACAACTTCGGAGCGCGCACCAATAAAGCAGTTGTCTTCGATGATGGTTGGGTTGGCTTGCAACGGCTCGAGCACGCCACCAATGCCAACACCACCCGACAAGTGCACGTTCTTGCCGATCTGGGCGCAGGAACCGACGGTGGCCCAGGTGTCGACCATGGTGCCCTCGTCGACATAAGCGCCGATATTCACATAAGACGGCATCAAGACGACGTTACGCGCGATGTAGGCACCGCGGCGTGCAACAGCGGGTGGCACGACGCGATAGCCGCCGGCTTTGAAGTCCGCTTCGCTGAAGTCACC
>CAIUZV010000154.1 GCA_903903735.1 uncultured beta proteobacterium
CACAATCAATAAGTACACCAAGATAATGGCGCCAACCAATCCGATTCCGAGGCCGGTGAAGGACTCGTGCATGGTCTCGACCTGACCTCGCATTGCAATGCGACTGCCTCGTGGCAACTGCGCTTTGGCTTCGTCAACAATGACCTGAATCTCTTTTGCGACTGACGCGAGATCTCGGCCTCGAACGTTTGCGTAAATATTGATTGCAGGCAGTATGTTGTAGCGGGTAAAGATGGCAAATTCGGTTGTCGGCGACGCAGTCACTAGGTTGCCGAGTAGCTGAGTACCCCTACCCGATGCGCTATTGATTGCCGACGCAGCGTTAGATGCCGCTGCGTTGGAAGGGCCGACGGGAAGTCTGAGTAACTCATCGAGTGAGCTAATGTTGGATTGTGGCGCCTGGACTTGTATCGAGTAATTGATGTTGTTATTGGGATTTAGCCAGAAGTTGGGTGAGGTCTGTGAACTACCTGAAAGCGGCAGCAAAACGTTTTGTGCAAGATCGGCGGGGGTGAGGCCCATAGCTTGCATCCGCGTGCGATCCATCGTTAAAGCAATTGCAGGCCGGTCTAGGCGCTGGTGAATGTGTACATCCGCGGCGCCGGGTACGGCTGCAATTTTTCCGACTAGTTTCGCTGCCAGCTGCTGGTTGGCTGCATAGTTATTGCCAACGATTTGCACATCGATCGCCGATGGTATGCCGAAGTTCAAAATTTGTGTGACGATATCTGCGGCTTGATAGAAAAATTCGACTCCAGGGAAGTTCTTGCGTAGCTCGGGCATGAGCCGATCCATGTAGTATTCGCTCGATTTTTTATGACCAGGTTTGAGCGTGATCATGATGTCCGCATCGAAAGAGCCGATGGTCCCTGAACTGCTGTAAGAGAGGTTGATGCCGCTGTTTGGCTGACCAATGTTATCTAGGATGCCTTCAAGCTCTGCGGGGGGAATGACGCGACGGATAACGGCCTGCACTTCATCGGCGATGATGGCAGTACGTTCCACGCGGGTGCCACTGGGCGCACGCATATGTAATTTGATCTGACCGGTGTCTACGGTTGGAAAGAGGTCTCGCCCAAGTACGGTGTAGTTTCCGCAAGACAGAATGCAAAAGCCAAGAAAACTCAGAATAAATCTTGTGCGGTGTTCAAGCAAACTGCTGAGCACGACGACATAAGCGGCGCGAAAACGCTCAAAGCCCTCGTTGAAGCGTACGTGCGCGGCGTGGATACGTGAATCAAACCAGCCTGGTGCCCCTTGATTTTTTAACAACAAGTACGCCATGGTCGGCACCAGGGTGCGCGACAGAACGTATGAGGCGAGCATCGCGAAACTCACGGCCTCGGCGAGCGGCACAAAAAGGTAGCGCGCCACCCCACCCAGGAAGAACATGGGGACGAAAACAATACAGATACAAAGCGTCGAGACAAAGGTGGGTACAGCAATTTCGCCTGCACCATCCATGACGGCTTCATACAGGCCTTTGCCCATATGCAGATGCCGTTCGATGTTTTCAATCGTGACCGTCGCGTCGTCTACCAAAATGCCGACTGCGAGCGCGAGCCCGCCGAGTGTCATGATGTTGATGGTCTGCCCGATCAAATGCAGCACGATCAGTGACGTAAAGATGGAAAGAGGGATAGAAATCGCAACGATCACGGTCGTGCGCCAGTTGCCTAAAAAAAGCAGCAACATGATTGCGGTCAGTCCTCCGGCGAGAAGCGCTTCATGGATGACGCCCGAGATGGCTTGCTTCACAAAGACGGACTGATCGGCTAGCAGCGTGACGTCGATGCCCTCGGGTAGCAGGGGCAACAGTGTGGGGAGCATGGTCTTAATTCTGCTCACAACATCCAAGGTCGATGCACCGCCGTTCTTTAGTGCCGTTAGTAATAGACCGCGCTCGCCATCTTGGCGGACGATATTGATCTGTGGCGAAAAGCCATCCCGAACATGGGCGACTTCTCGTAAGTAGGTCGTTGCACCATTGACTGTTCGCACGGGTATGTTGTTGAGCCCTGCGATACTGACCGGCGAGGAGTTCATCGAAATGTTGAATTCAACATCATCGATTTTTGTTGTACCTGAGGGGAGTGTGAGGTTCTGTGTTGTGATTGCATTGATAACATCCGAGGAGGTCATCCCCTTTGATCGCAGGGCTTCTGGGTTGATATCGACGGATATGGCGCGCGGTTTGCCACCATAAGGGAAGGGCATTGCTAGCCCAGGAATGGTGATCAGTTGGGGGCGTAGGATATTGAGTGCAGCGTCGAAGAGGTCTTTTTCGGCCATAGTCTTGCTAGACATGCCGATCTGAACGACAGGGACTGACGAGGCTGTGTACTTGATCACCAGGGGTGGTGTGATGCCTGGAGGCATTTGTCTAAGCGCAGATTGTGAAACCGCCACAACCTGTGAGATCGCCATTTGAATGTTTACATTTGGCTGGAAATAGATTTTGATGATTGTCAGGCCACCAATTGAGCGCGACTCAATCGTCTTGATATCGCTGACAGTGGTGGTCAAGGATCGTTCGTGCGTTTGTGCGATGCGGTTGCCCATCTGTTGGGCGGACAGGCCGTTGTAGCTCCAGATCACTGTGACGACAGGAATATCGATTTCCGGCAATACATCAACCGGTGTGCGCATGATCGCCAGGGGTGTAGAGAGCAGGATGAGGATTGCCATCACAATAAATGTGTAAGGCCGCTCTAGCGCTGTCCTAACAATCCACATCCCACATGCCTATGCTAAGAATTGCCCCACCCGCAGGATGAGCCACTCAAAAAAGTGAGTGTTTTCCGATACTTGGTAAAGCTTCGGAGTATAGAGGAATGCCTTCAGCCTAGGGTAGTTGTATTTATGGCCAGCGACCATCTGTTGCAAGGCAGTAATCAATTAAAAAGAAAGTATTACTTAGCTATTGATTAAGAGTCAATGTAGGGCATCCTTTGAGGCAAGCATTTATGATGAGGACACTGTCAATGGAGCCAAGCCATGAGTCATCCAAGTCTGCTGAACTTTGTCCAGGAAATGTCTCGAATGCTGCAGGGTAAGCCTGCTGAGCCGGACATCTTAATGCGTGGGGCAAGCTTATTAGCCAACTTAGTGGCGAATGATAATTGGTTGCCGGAGGAGTTCACCCGACCTCACCCCCAGCACTACCAACAATACTTGTTGTATGCGGATCCCTTGGATCTGTTTTCGATGGTCAGCTTTGTGTGGGGGCCTGGGCAAAAGACACCCGTGCATGACCACATGACTTGGGGCTTGATAGGGATGCTGCGCGGCAAAGAGGTGGATACGCACTATCACAAGCAAAAGGATGGAAGCTATCGTCGAGGTGAAGGTGTGACCTTGTTGCCTGGGCAGGTCGGATCGGTATCGCCCGCGACGCATGATGTGCATGAAGTGGCAAACTTTTATCAAGATCGCTCCTCGATTAGCATTCATGTTTATGGCGGCAATATTGGCCGTATCAATCGACACGTATTTGATCCAGTGACGGGTCAACCAACATCCTTTGTGTCGGGCTATTGCAATAGCGTTGTGCCAAACCTTTGGAAAATGTAAAGATGACACTGCCCAATACGCCACAGATTGAATTGACGGATTACTCCGCCGTACGTTCAGCGTTGGTCGACCGTAAAGAAATTGCGTTGTTAGATGTGCGCGAGGAAGATCCGCACGCGCAATGCCATCCCTTGTTTGCTGCGAACTTTCCCTTGTCGCGCGTGGAGGCAGATGCGTACGCGTTGCTGCCGCGTCGTGATGTGTGGATTGTCACGCTTGACGAGGGTGATGTTCCCCTTGAACAAAGCGATGCGATGCTAGCGGCACAGCGTTTGGCCAAGCTGGGCTACAAGCATGTCGCGGTGTTTCAAGGTGGCGTGCGCGCATGGCGTGAAGCGGGCGGAGAATTGTTTCGCGACGTGAATGTGCCCAGCAAGTCCTTTGGTGAGCTGGTGGAGTCTCGTAACCACACGCCTTCGTTGTCCGCCCAAGAGGTTCAAGCGCTGATTAATGATCGGGCGGACGTCGTGATCGTGGATGCGCGACGTTTTGATGAATATAACACCATGAGTATTCCTACCGCCATTAGTTGCCCGGGCGCTGAACTTGTTTTGCGTATAGCAGAACTGGCACCGCGCCCCGAAACGCGGGTCATTGTTAACTGTGCGGGACGAACACGAAGCATCATTGGCACACAATCGTTAGTCAATGCGGGCATACCCAATCAAGTCGCTGCGTTGCGAAACGGAACGATTGGCTGGACTCTGGCAGGGCAAAAGTTGGATCGCGGTCAGACGCGCAAATTTTCTGATGTTTCAGCGGCTACTATCGATAGTGCGGCCTCACGTGCGCGCAAGGTGGCTGATCGAGCGGGCGTCAAGCGCAGCACCCTGACTGAACTCGATACATGGCGTGGGCAAGGGGAGCGCACGACGTATTTTTTTGACACGCGCACACCAGAAGAGTTTGCGGCGGGGCACTTGCCAGGCTTTCGTTCTACCCCTGGAGGTCAATTGGTTCAAGAAACTGAGATGGTGGCGCCCGTGCGCGGAGCGCGTATTGTGCTGGCTGACAGTGATGGCGTGCGCGCCAATATGACGGCATCATGGCTCGCTCAAATGGCCTGGGATGTATGCGTGGTAGATGGCCTAGAGCCTGGGCATTACAGCGAGCGGGGCGAATGGGTCGCACCTTTACCCACCTTCCCAAGTGTGAGGCTTATACCCGCCGATGAATTGGCTTTGCTCCAACAAGGTGGGACGGTTGTCGTCCTTGATCTGGGTAAACATGCGCAGTATGTGAAAGGTCATATTCCTGGTGCGCGGTATGTGTTGCGCTCTCAATTTAAGAAAGCGTTGAGTGCGATTCCTCCGGCTACACAGTATGTGTTGACGTGTGCAGATGGTGTGCAGTCAAGCTTTGCCGCAGCGGAGATTGCCCGTGTGTTAGGCGCGGAGGTCTCTGCCCTGAAAGGCGGAACAAGAGCCTGGGCTGCAGCGGGATACACGTTAGAGCAAGGAGCGACGCATTTGTTGTCTGAGCCCATCGATCGTTACAAACGCCCGTACGAAGGCACAGACAATGCGCAAGCTGCAATGCAGGCCTATCTCGATTGGGAGTTCGGCCTGGTTGAGCAATTAGGGCGCGATGGCACGCACCATTTTTCGGTACTTAAATC
>CAIUZV010000155.1 GCA_903903735.1 uncultured beta proteobacterium
AGTGCTGCTCAAACGTGTATTCTTTCAAACTATGCCCAAGACGCTTTGCCTGTTGCAGTCTCAGCAACTCGCTTTTGGCAAACTCATATGCATCTTCATAAATGGTCAGCTTGGTGCTTTTGGTCACATACCCCGCATGACCCGCAATCTTGAGGCGCATATACCAAGTGGCGGGACGATGGGTTTGCGAGCTGGGCACTGCAACGGCGAGATTGCGCTGGAACAAAACCAGTGCTCCGCCAAAATGCTCAACCTTGTTCTCGTAGTAGGCCATGTTACTCCGCAAACCTATCAACGATCAAAGCCCAGTTACCTTCAAACGGGGCAAGCTGATCTTCTTGAACCGCACTGTGTGTAGTGAGTGGATTGCGTGGACGAATGCCATCGTGCTTTCCCAACCATGCGCCGTAGTTCGCAACAATGATTGACTGCAGATCAGATTGGCGAAGAAGAAAGAAGCGATCAGCTCCAGCAATTTCGCCAATCTTAACGAAGACGAAAATGAGATCGTCATCCATCTGTTCAACAATTTTGCCAATGATTTGACGGGTTCCATCAAAGGTAATCTCGAGGAAACGCTTTGCGTCAAATTGGACAGAGCCGTTCCGCCAAGACTTTACCTGAAGGTGGCAGCTGATGTGATTGGCGTATGCAAGCAGATCAATGTCAGGAACGTTGCCAGCAAAGGACGTTGCAACAATCCCACGCCGCCCCAGTTCAGCGACAACCAAGCTCTCGCCAATTTGACCAGCAAGTTGAGTTTTGAAACTTCTTGCCACTTGTTCGCTCCAGAGCAGGTGAAAACGCTACGATACTGCTATTTCCGCTAACCTAACGTGTCAACATACATTGGCGGATGCTAACGTTCTGCTAGTCAATAAAAAAGCCCCGCATTTCTGCAGGGCTTTGTTTTCGTTGTATTTTTTGGTAGAGCCGCTTATCTATGCTGGAACTGGAACCGTCGGCGCTTTAAGCCAATACGCAGTGGCCCCTGTTACTGCTGGCTTCTACGAAACTACAGCACTGGATACATCTATCACGGACGTGTCGTTGTCGGTTCAATATGTGATGGACAACACAACCATCAAAGCAATCTACCAAACCAAGACCATTGAAGCCACTGCAGCTGCACGCACCGCTGTTACCCAGTCAATCACCACTCCTGGTACCAGCAGCACGGCACCTACAGTTCCCGTCGTCGTCGCTGCCGTCCACGGCCATGGTGCAATCAACCTGTCGACCACTGCTACCAGCATGGGTCTGTCGGTTAAGCAGAAGATGGACGCGCTGACGTTGACTGCTTATGGCATCAACACAACTATGGACGCAGACGTTGACCAGTCGGCTGACAATCCCACTATCTCGCGCTATGGTATCGGCTTCGGCTATGACCTTGGCGGCGGCGCTAGCATTGCCGGCGGTTGGGCAAGAGCAGATGCGTTGGTTACGGCACCTATTGCCGCTGTGACCAGTGGCACGAACCCGCCCCAAACGGTTGCAGGCGCGCTGGAAACCCACACTCTGAAGAGCGTGTCGCGTAGCACCTGGGACTTGGGCTTGAACTTCGCGTTCTAATCCACCCAAATATCACACCGGAAAGGGCGGGCATTTGCTCGCCCTTTTCTTTTGCGCTGACGCCTTAGTGTAGACAATAGTCACAGCCAACCACAGGCTACTCTTGCCCGAAATGCGCTTTCAGCGGGGCCAGATACTGGTCAAACGCCCGCCATTTCTTGCTGCTGCCTTGGTAAATCCCCGACCGCACCTGCCGTAGTGACGCGGTTTGCACCGAGCGTTTGTTGTCTTGCGGCGACAGGCAAGCCGCATCAAACGGCAAGCCGCAATAGTCTAGCACCGCGCGGATCACGGGTTCGGGCGTGCGGGTTAGACCTTCGTAATCGACATCCATGAACCCATCCGGATAGGCCGCGCGCCAATCGGCCATCATCTGGTCGTACAGGTCATAGTATTGCATTGTGTGCTGCAAATTATGGGCATAGCCGATGGTCGTATGGGTGAAATAGGTTTTGTAAACCGACCAGCACACCGCCACCGGATCGCGCCGCATATGCAAAATCCGCGCCTCGGGGAAGGCTTTCTGGATCAGGCCGATCAGGCGAAAGTTGGCGGGCAACTTATCAACCACCACACGCTGGGTGCCCGGTTCATCGTTGAGTGCTGCCAGATAGCCATCGCGAATGCGCGTAAGGGTCGGCGCATCTAAGGGGCCCTTGGGCGCTTGGCCCAGTTCGGCAGAGACGAGTTTGGGCAAAATTTCAAGCTCACCCGCGCCATGCACCTGCGGATGGCTGGACAGGATTTGTTCCATCAAAGTCGTGCCCGACCGCATCATGCCCAGCACAAACAACGGACGGCGCTGTGCGGGGGCAGGGTGGATGGCAGGGGCCGCAGGGGCAAAGCGCTGCAACAGATCGGCAAACAGGATGCGATCCGCCTCGATATCGTAGTTGGCTTGGGCGGCGCGCAGGTCATTGCCCTTTGCCAGATGCGCAAAAGCAGTGTCAAAATCGCCAAAATCCTCAAAAGCCTTGGCAAGACCGAAGTGGAGCGAGGCTTGGTCATCGACGGGCAGGGTCAAATCATCGGCCAGCGCCAACATCGCGGCGACGAGCGGATCATCGGGGGTAAAATCCTTGGCGCGGCTGAGGTTGTAGAAGCTTTTGGTTGAACGTGGCGCAACTTTCAGCGCCGTTTCGAATTCAACGATGGCCTCAGCGACCAAGCCTTTTGCCAAAAGGATGTTGCCCAAAATCCCCCGCGCTTGGGCGTTATTGGCATCAGCGCGCAATAAGGCACGCAGGGGTGATTCGGCTTCGTCGAGTTTGTTAATTTTGAACAGGCTGGCCG
>CAIUZV010000156.1 GCA_903903735.1 uncultured beta proteobacterium
ACGAATATCGCTGGTTGTGCCGTCTTTGCGGCGGTGAGTGGTTCAAGCGTCGCGTGCGCAGCGTCAATCGGCACGGTGTCTGTCCCTCAGCTTCGCCAGCGCGGCTACGACATGTCTCTCGCATCCGGTACGTTGGCGGCAGGCGGTACGCTCGGCATTCTAATCCCACCCTCAATCGCCATGATTGTGTACGGTACGTTCGCCGAAACATCGATTGCCAAGTTGTTTTTGGCTGGCATTATCCCGGGCTTAATCCTCACCGGACTCTTTATGCTTTACATTGGCATACGCGCTGTCCTTAACCCTAGCCTTGCACCAAAAGACAACTCTGGATCGAACACGGCATGGCTAGCCGTAGTGAATGATGTCATGCCCTTCGGTGTGATGATCATCCTATTGATGGGCAGTCTGTACAGCGGGATTGTGACCCCGACAGAAGCCGCCGCGCTTGGCTGCTGTATCGCTTGGTTAGTCTCCAAGATCTGGGGCGAGATGTCGTTTTCAACACTTCGCCGCGCCATACGGAAATCCGTTATAGCAACAGGGTCTATATTGTTTGTTGTGTACGCAGCCTTTTTGTTTTCCTACGCAATTGGCATGGCTGGAATCGCAAAGGAGATATCGGCGGGAGTCACTCAAGCAGGTATTTCAAAAGAAATGTTTCTACTGTTCGTCGTGTTAGCGCTCACGATACTTGGCTGTTTTGTCGATAGCATGGGTATGATGGTCATTACCGTACCTATCCTTTTACCCTCATTGCATGTCTACAACATTGATCCCATATGGTTTGGCATCCTCATTGTTCTATTGGTTGAACTAGGGCAAGTCACACCGCCGATGGGCATGAATTTATTCGTGATAAAAAATATTTCGGGCGAATCCCTCAGTAGTGTCATCCGTGGAACTATGCCGTTCTACGGACTTTATCTATTATTGATGGTGCTGATTTATTTCTTTCCTCAGATTGTTCTCTGGCTCCCCGGGCTCACATGAGCAATACGTATGAAATGGTCTAACTTCAATGTAAGCAAGTCTCTACCGACGCCGCTCTATCACCAAATTTACTCTCACCTACGGGACTGCATTCAAAACGGTATATTTGCGCCAGGCAGCTTGTTCCCAAGTGAGAGTCAGATTGAAAAAGAGCTTAATGTCTCACGCATCACAGCGCGCCGCGCAATGGATGAACTCTCTGCGCGGGGCCTAATTAGTCGTCAGCAAGGCAAGGCCTCTCGCGTTGCTGCCTATCGACCAAGCACCCACCTGTTGGCCGGTGTCGAGGGCATGATTGAGAACAACCGCAGGATGGGTGATTCAACAACAGTCGAGCTGCTGTCTCACGAGACCGTCGCTGCGACAGACGATGTTGCCCGTACGCTAAAAGTCAAACGCGGAGAGCCTGTTTTATGGTCAGTGCGCGTCAGAAGTTTAGACGGCATCCCTTTCTCTTACGCCGTGACGTATCTGCCTCAAGTCGTTACGCGTCAAATCAAGTCCGAGCAAATGTCTACCAAACCCTTGTTAGCGTTGCTGGAGACAGCCGGAATCATTATCGGGCGCGCAGAACAAGTCATTAGCGCCAAAAGCGCAACGCCTGCCGTCGCGCGCGCGTTGCATATCGAACCGGGAGAAGCGCTTCTTATCTCAGACAGAATTGTTTACGATCTGTCAGACCGACCCGTTGAATGGATCTCCGTTCAATATCGTCCAGACATCTATCAGTACGGCGTAGATCTTGAACGGACACAATCGGCCAAAGGCAATGTCTGGTCGACGTCAACGAGCAAAAGAGCAACCAAAAGCATCCCTAAAGCTGATCGCAGCACTGCAAAAAAAAGGACAACTCGCCATGAGTTGCCCTAACGTTCAGATCGGGTTGTTTAGGTCAATGCTATTCGCGCACTAACCTACTTTCCAAATTTTTTGTCCAGCTCTGCAAGAACGTAATCCATCGACTCGACATCGGCAAACTTCATATCCAAATCGAACATGTTTGCCTTATGTGCCTGAGGACTGCGATCACCACAAGCCTCATCTACAAGAATGACTCGGAAATTATGAGAAAAAGCATCCGACGCACCTGCACGGACACAGCCAGAGGTGGAGATTCCGCAAATCACCAGCGTATCAATTTTGTCGTAACGCAAGAAGCCCTCAAGCGGTGTACTAAAAAAACAAGAGGGTTTGTTTTTAAGAACGACGCGATCGATCGGTCGCGGCGCATACTCTGGCGGCCAGATGTCAGCACGAGGATCGCTCGTGTACTGAAAAGAGTCCGGCTCAGCCAACTTATAGTTCCAGGCGCCACGATAGGTTGGATGACTCCGATCATCACGACGGCTGTAGTAGATGGGCAGATTCAAGCGGCGAAACGCTTGAGTTAGTTGAATCAAAGAATTTTTGACTGTTGTCATATCCCGACCACACATCGAATACGATGGATCAACGAACATATGCGTGGTGTCAATGTTTAATAAGGCAACGCGCTCTCCCATCCCGATTCGCTGGGCAAACCCTCCTTTTCGGTAAGTCTCGAGTTCCTCATCGGGCACGTAGCCACGCCATTTTTCTAGCTTATCCATCGTGCGTCTCCTAGTTGCTTGTTTGTATGATGATTAAATAGTATCTTGAGTCTTACCTACTGACAAGTAAATACAGCCTACTAATACTCTTTACTTGTGTGCCACACTCTTTACTTGTGTGCCACGACAAATACAAAAAAATCATTTCCCGGAGATAAGAATAATGAGTACCAAACCAACCATCGCGATGATCAGTACCGGTGGCACTCTGACCACAATCAGCGCCAACGGCGAACTGGACCTCTACGAGTACACCGCGACCGGCACGCGTCTAAACGCAACAGAAATGCTTGAAAAGTTTCCACAAGCCAAGACGATTGCTAATGTCATACCGGTCCAGTTTGACACGCTGCCCTCCACTGCAGTGTCTTTCCCTCACTGGAAGAAATTAGTATTAATGATTGATCAGTTGCAACAAAGCACTCCCAACCTACAAGGCATTGTGATCCTGCATGGCACCGCGACAATCGAAGAGACTGCCTATGCGTTGAGCTTGACCCTCAAGACTGATCTGCCCGTCGTTATTACTGGCGCTCAACGCCCGGCGAGCGCACTCTCGTCCGATGCCGGCTTAAACATATTTAACGCCGTTCGCATTGCTGCAACCCCCGAGGCGCGCGGATTGGGTGTCTTGGTCTGCTTAAACGACGAAATACATGCTGCGCGAGAAGTTAGCAAAACCTCGACGGCGCGCCTGCAAACCTTTAGATCCCCAGACTTCGGCGTATTGGGTCACGCCGACGGGGATCGTGTTGTGTTCTACCGAAAGTCCCTCAGACGCCATAATCCCGATACCGAGTTTGACATCAGAACGCTCGATGCACTTCCACGCGTAGAGATCGCCTACCACTACGCCGGTAGCGACGGCATGGCGACGCGCGCCTTTATTCAAGGAGGTGCCAAGGGCATTATTGGCGCCGCCTTTGCTCCCGGTCTCATGTCACCAGAAGAAAATATTGCAATGAAAGAGGCGGTCGCAGCAGGCATCAAGGTTGTGATGTCTTCGCGGGCTGGTTCCGGTCGAACGTTCGGCCCAAGCAAAATAGTGCAAGCTGGATTCCTAAGAGCCGACAATTTAAACCCTCAAAAGGCCAGAATTCTGTTAGCGTTAGCATTAACAAAAACAACAGACTCGACAGAAATACAACGCATGTTCGATCAGTACTAATCTAAGCACAACTACTTCAGGAGATATTATGGATCGCAGAAAATTTATCGAAGGTGGATTAGCGCTAGGCGCAGTCGTTAGCGTACCGGCTCTGGCGCAGAGTTCCGCCTCTAAATGGCCATCACAAACAATTAAATTGATCGTCGCCTTCGGCCCCGGTGGCTCAACCGACGTGACCGCTCGAATTGTTTCGGCAAAGCTGATGGAAATTATCGGCCAACGGATCGTGATTGAAAACAAACCAGGTGGTGGCTCAAACATTGGGTCAGAACTAGCGGCCAAATCCCCCGCAGACGGCTATACGCTTTTTTTGGGCACGGTCGCAAACGCCATCAATATGTCGCTCTTTAAGAATCCTGGCTACGACCTGCTTAAAGACTTCGAAGCCATATCCAATATTTCGAGCGCACCCGCTCTTCTCGTCTCGTCGGCTAAGCTACCCGTCAAAACTGTGCAGGAACTTATCCAATACGCAAAACAGCGCCCTGGAAAAATGAACTACGCCTCATCGGGCGTCGGCACGACACCCCATCTCGCAGGTGAAATGTTCAAGCAGCGGTTCGGACTTGATATCGCTCACATCGCGTACAAGGGAGCAGCGCCTGCGCTGACGGACACGATAGGCGGGGTAACAGACTTTGGTTTCAAAACGGCTCTATCAGCTATTCCAAGTGTTCAGTCAGGACAGCTCAGAGCATTAGCAGTCGCTGCGCCTAAGCGCTTAGCACTGATGCCCGATGTTCCAACCATGGCCGAAGCAGGCGTTCCAAATTTTGACATCACGTCTTGGAATGGCTTGTTTGCTCCGGCTAAAACTCCACGTGCGATTGTGGATAGGCTTTCAGCAGCCTGCGCAACGATCGCAGCAATGAAAGACGTCCAGGAGACTTTTGCAGCGCAGGCAGCTGAAAGTTTGTCTACGATTTCTCGTGGCGTCTTTGCTGGAGCAAACAAGCCCTTCCAAGACGTAATGTCAAAATTTGGAACGCCTGCTTCGGCCATGGTTGGACCATC
>CAIUZV010000157.1 GCA_903903735.1 uncultured beta proteobacterium
AGCCGCTCGTACTTGGGCCAATCTGTGATGGTTGCTACCTTCTCACCGAAGGTAGATCGATATGAGTCCGGATGACGAGAAGCTTAGAATAATATGGAACCAAAAGCGAATTCCGGTCGTCATTCGGCGCGGCGGGAAAGGGCAGTTGCCGCGTGTTAGATTGCCGTTTGCTGATAATAACCGAACTTGGCTAAGGGATGGACGACAACGTTCTCCGACTTGGATTGCAAGAGACAAATATTGGGAAATCCCCATATCTTGGTTCAACGACTTTGTGCAGAAAGCGCTAAAAAAATACGGCAAGCTTTACGTCATTCAGCCATATCTGGAGCAAGAGAAGTGTGCACCTGCCTGTATGAACGCCACCGGACATGAATGCCAATGTTCATGCATGGGCGCCAATCATGGTGCCGGTAACGACGGTAGCTGGTTCGAAATATCAGAAACATTTGCAACTCGATGGGGCGATCAACAATTGGCATGTCGATTGATGAAATTACGGTAATAATGGGAGTTTATGAGGGCAATGAATACAGCATCTCTAACCGCATTTGAACGCACAATTGCCAAGCGACTGCTAACCGATGGGAACGCTTACCAGGACGTTCAACAGTTGGTTAATACAGGGCGCTCACCGACCATAAATCCTGGTCGATTTGCAGGTTGGCGAAATTGGGAAATCCAGGCAGCATCAGATGATGAGGTTGCCCGATATCGCTACGAAAAATCACTTGTTGATCTGAGGAGTGGCTTGTCACCGATCAATGATGAGAGACTTTACAGGTCTAGGGAAGCCATGATGTCTGCCGTGCAGATATTCAACACTCCTACAACGCTTTTCAAAATCGAAGTTTTTCCGGTGATTAGTCAGATTGCTTGGACTTACCTGCTGCATGAGTATTATGATCGAAAAGGCATCGAAATAACTAATGAAGATGGAAATTCCTTACTTCTGAGCCAAATGCTGACCCGCGAAGATTGCCCGCTGGTGGAAGATGTGAAAAAGAATCTTATAGCGGTCAAAACCCTCCGGGATAACGTTGAACACAAAATTCTATCGTCAGTGGGGCGCTCATACTGGCCTCTTTTTCAAGCAAACTGCTTAAATTTCGATCAGACGATAAGAAAGCTGTTCGGGGAGGAACTTGGCCTAGAGCAGCTTCTTGCACTTTCCCTACAGTTCGGAAAAATGCAGATTGACCAGCTTTCTGAATTACAAAAGTATGACATTTCGCCAGCTATTGAAGCGATTGACGCCCAGATTTCAGAAGCAGTTGGTGAAAATGGTAAAGAAGGGACGTCTTATAAGTTCAAGGTAAACTTCACCTTTGAAAAAGCTGTAAAAGGCGATTCCCATATTGTCTTCACTGATAACAATAAAGACACTGGCAAAGTCGCGACTATCCTCACCAAAAGTGTAGTTGGTGATGATTTATGGCCTCATAAGCCTGCAACGGTAGTCACACTAGTTCGCCAAATGACGCAACTAGATTTCACAAGTCATCACCACCAATTAGCTTGGAAGAAATTTGGTGCTCGACCGAGAAACAAAGCTAAAGATCCGGGAGATTGTAAAAAAGATTACTGCCACTACCATAAGGCACATAAAGATTACACGTACTCCGACAAATGGATCGACTTCTTGGTTTCAACGATTCAAAATGAAGATGAGTTTGCAGCGTTGAAAGCCTTCAAGCCGAAGGCCTGAGAACCCCTCAATCATGCTCCCGATCACCCGCGCCCATATATAGATCGCGGCAGGTTTGTCCTCGCTGCGCTCGTTCGCTTCGGGCACTGGTCTCCGCACACAATTTAATCAGCGGCATCACCCCAGCCGCGTAAACCACTGAATTTGCAAAACGTGTCATTATAATCATTGTCGCGGCCATCTTCGGCCCCAAAGATTTTACATTTCCCAAAACCTCTGCATAAACCTACAGCGGCACAAACGGGGGCGTAAATTGTGGGTGAATGATAGAGGTCGATGCAGTCATTACGTGGGTCGACGGGGCGGACCCCGCGCATAAGGCACAAAGGGATTTCTATTTGGCAGAGGCCAAGGCGGAGGCGGATGCTTTCGCGCGTGCGCCGCTGCATGATAATGGCACCAACCCCCATCGCTGGGTCTGCAGTGACGAGCTGAATTACTGCGTGCGCTCCATCGCCAACAATGCGCCATGGGTGCGGCGGATATGGATCGTCACCGACAACCAAATTCCGCAGATCACGCAATTGCCGCCTGAATTCGCGGCGAAGATCAGCATCGTTGACCATCGCGATATCTTTGACGGGGCGGACAATGCGTTGCCGACGTTCAATTCGCTATCGATTGAAACCATGTTGTGGCGCATCCCCGGGTTGGCCGAACATTTCTTATATTTCAATGATGACGTCTTCCTGACCGCGCCGGTTACGCCGTCGGATTTCTTTGCCGGCGATGGCCCCGTGCTGCGCGGCAAATGGACCGACCACAGCGATCTGGCCGCCTGTGGCGCGAGCCGGGATGAGGCCAGCCT
>CAIUZV010000158.1 GCA_903903735.1 uncultured beta proteobacterium
CCACAGCGTCTGCTGCTCGAAATCTAAGCTTGGGATACTTATGTCTTCAAATCAATTTGATGTAGTCGTTATTGGTGCAGGACCAGGTGGCTATATCGCCGCGATTCGCGCCGCACAATTGGGTATGTCGGTCGCGTGTATTGATGCATGGCAGAACGGTAAGGGCGGTCCCGCTCCTGGTGGCACCTGCACTAACGTGGGCTGTATTCCTTCCAAGGCGTTGTTGCAGTCGTCCGAGCATTTTGAACAAGCGAACCACCACTTTGCCGAGCACGGCATTGAAGTCAAGGGCGTGTCCTTGAAGCTCGACAAAATGGTCGGTCGTAAAAATGATGTCGTCAAACAAAACAACGACGGCATTTTGTATTTGCTCAAAAAGAATAAAGTAACGTTCTTCCATGGCAAAGGCGCTTTTGCGGGCCAGGTCGATGGTGGTTGGGCAATCAAAGTGTCCGGCACCACGACGGCGGATCTCGTGGGTAAGCATATTGTGATCGCGACGGGTTCCTCGGCGCGTGAACTACCTAGCTTGCCCTTCGATGAGCAACAGATTCTGTCCAATGACGGCGCACTCAACATCGGTGCCGTACCCAAGAAGCTTGGCGTGATTGGTGCGGGTGTGATTGGTCTGGAGATGGGCAGTGTGTGGCGTCGCCTCGGTGCTGAAGTGACCGTGCTTGAAGCCATGCCCGAGTTCTTAGCGGCCGTCGATACGCAGGTTGCAAAGGAAGCGTACAAAATTTTCACTAAGCAAGGCTTGTCGATTCATATGGGCGTCAAGCTCGGTGAAATCAAAGCTACGGCCAAGCAAGTTACAGTGCCGTATACCGACGCCGCTGGCGCTGAGCAAAAACTAGTTGTTGATAAGCTAATCGTTTCGATCGGTCGTGTGCCTTACACCGGCGGACTGAATCCGGATGCGGTGGGGCTCAAGCTCGACGAACGTGGCTTTGTTGTCGTAGATGGCGATTGCAAAACTAACCTGCCCAACGTTTGGGCGGTCGGTGATGTGGTGCGTGGCCCGATGCTCGCGCACAAGGCAGAAGAAGAGGGCGTCGCCGTTGCAGAACGTATCGGCGGACAGCATGGCCATGTCAACTTCAACACCATTCCTTGGGTGATCTACACCTCGCCCGAGATCTCTTGGGTTGGTCAGACCGAGCAACAACTCAAGGCCTCAGGTCGTGCGTACAAGGCGGGAAGCTTCCCGTTCTTGGCCAACGGTCGTGCGCGTGCCCTGGGTGATACAACCGGCTTTGTGAAGATCTTGGCTGATGCGACAACCGATGAAGTACTGGGCGTGCATATTATTGGCCCGATGGCTTCTGAGTTGATTGCCGAGGCCGTCACCATTATGGAGTTCCGTGGTGCAGCTGAAGATATCGCTCGGATCTGTCATGCACATCCAACCTTGTCGGAGTCCATGAAAGAAGCTGCGTTAGCTGTTGATAAACGCGCGCTTAATTTCTGAAGCTTTTTTGAACGTCCTTCAATACTACGAGAGCAGTCTGGCTGAACGCGGTTATCAGCCAGACCACGCGCAACGCACGGCGATCGAACGCCTGCAAAAATACTTTGATGATTGGATTGCCTTCAAGAGCGATCGGTCTAGTGCGTTCAAACGTTTGATCAAGCGCCCCGAGGTGCCTCGTGGCGTCTATCTGTGGGGTGGCGTCGGACGCGGTAAAAGTTTTTTGATGGATGCGCTTTATGCAACCGTCCCCGTCACGCGTAAGACACGCTTGCACTTTCACGAGTTCATGCGAAGCGTGCATCGCCAACTCGACGAAGTGAAAGGTCGTCAAGATCCACTCGATGAAGTGGCGAAACGAATCTCGGCGCGCTATCGTCTCATTTGCTTTGATGAGTTTCACGTGTCGGATGTTGCAGACGCGATGATTTTGTATCGTTTGTTATTGAAATTTTTCGAGTACGGGACGTCTTTTGTCATGACGTCCAATTACGAGCCTTCGACCCTTTACCCCGATGGCTTGCATCGTGATCGGATCCTGCCAGCGATCGAGTTAATCAAAGATCGCATGGACATCCTGAATGTGGATGCGGGTATCGACTATCGTCGACGTACGCTTGAGCAAGTGAAGTGTTACCACACGCCACTCGATTCGCAGGCAAATGCCGCGCTTGAGCAGGCCTTTTTGCAATTGTCCGATACCCCTCCGCAAGATCCTGTGCTGCTGATTGAGCATCGTGAGATCACGGCTAACAAACGTGCGGGTAGTGTGGTGTGGTTTGACTTTGCAACACTGTGCGGCGGGCCACGCTCGCAAAACGACTACCTTGAGCTTGCTAGCCGTTTTCATGCGGTGATTTTGTCAGAAGTGCCCCGCATGGGGCCCAAGCACGCTTCGGAAGCGCGTCGGTTTACTTGGTTAATCGATGTATTCTACGATCACAAGGTGAAGCTCCTGATGTCGGCTGAGTGCGAGCCCGAAGAGCTATACACGTCTGGCCCCATGTCCAACGAGTTTCACCGTACCGTTTCCCGTATCCTTGAGATGCAGTCCAAAGAGTATTTGGATTCTGAACAGCGCGACACCGTCAGTCTTTAAGCAAGCCTCGGAGCTTTTACGCCATGAATACCCGCGTCCTCACTGGCATTACCACCTCGGGTACCCCTCATCTTGGTAATTACGTCGGTGCGATCCGTCCCGCGATCGCAGCGAGCCGGGAAGCAAATGTCGATGCTTTCTTTTTTCTGGCGGATTACCACGCACTTATTAAGTGTGAAGATGCCGATTTGATCGCGCGTTCCCGTCTTGAAATTGCCGCTACATGGCTCGCGTGTGGGCTCGATCCTGCGCGTGTCACGTTCTACCGTCAGTCGGATGTGCCCGAGATCCCTGAGCTGTCCTGGATGCTGACGTGCGTCACGGCTAAGGGATTGATGAATCGTGCGCACGCCTACAAAGCGTCTGTCGATCAAAACGCCGCGAAAGGGGTGGATGAAGACGACGGCATCACGATGGGTTTGTTCTCTTACCCCATTCTGATGGCTGCAGACATTTTGATGTTTAACGCGCACAAGGTTCCTGTGGGGCGTGATCAGACCCAGCACCTTGAGATGGCACGCGATATCGCGCAGCGTTTTAATCATTTGTTCGGTCAGGGGAAAGACTTCTTTGTACTTCCTGAGGCAGTGATCTCGGAGGATGTGGCAACCTTGCCAGGCTTAGATGGCCGCAAGATGTCCAAGAGCTATAACAATACCGTGCCGCTCTTTGAAGGCGGGTCTAAGGCACTGAAGTCAGCAGTTGCCCGCATCGTGACAGATTCGCGTGGCCCAGGTGAGCCTAAAGATGCAGAAGCGTCGCATCTGTATTTAATTTATAAAGCCTTTGCGCAACCCGCCGAGACAAACGCGTTTCGGCAAGAGCTCGAAGCGGGCTTAGGTTGGGGTGATGCTAAGCAGCGGCTATGCGAGCGGGTGGAGCAAGAGCTTGGCCCCATGCGCGCAAGCTATCAAGAACTGATGTCCAACCCAGCGCGTATCGAAGATATTTTGCAGGAAGGTGCTCGCAAAGCACGTGCGATCGCGACACCTTTCATTAAAGAGTTGCGGCAGGCTGTTGGCCTGCGCACGCTGGGCGGGGCAGGCGCCGCCTCTGCGGCTAAAGCGCCAGGCAAATCGGGTAAGGGCGATAAGTCGGCCCGCTTTGTTAGCTTCCGGGATGACTCGGGTCAGTTCCGGTTCCGCTTCTTGGCGGCTGATGGGACTGAGCTCTTTTGTTCGGTTTCCTTCGCGGATCCCAAGTTGGCCGGTGCGGCGATGCGCACGTTTCAACTGTCGGATGTCAATAGCTGCATTATCCTGAAGGGAGAGCTAGGATTTTCGATCGTACTTAATAATCAAGTTCTGGCAGCGGTGATCGATACTGAATCGTCCCCGCGACGCGATCAACATTTGGCTCTGCTGCGGGCTGCGCATGCCTCGCTTGCCGAGGCTGCCCGATCCGGAATGGCACTACCCCCTGCGAATGGAGGGTTTCTTTGAGCGGCATACTTTGGCATGATGAATTTCGGTGAGATTCTGGGGATCTTGCTTTCGACATTAGGTAAATGACCCTATATGGAAGATATCTATGCCGCAGTCTACGGAGCAGCCTCTTTCCAGCGCCTCAAACCCTGGCTGCGTATTTCTTGTGGAAGACGATCAAGCGCTACGCACCAGTATTTGTGAAGTGTTGCGTTTCGTTGGCTACAGAGTACGGGCTTATGCAAATCCTCAGGAATTCTTGGATGACTTCACCGACGTTGTCCCTGCGGTACTCGTGACGGACGTGCGCATGCCGGGAATGTCGGGTGTGGATCTTCAAGAGAAGCTCCTGAGCCATGGCAGACAAATGCCTATTATTTTTATTAGTGGCGAAAGCACCGTTTCAGAAGCTGTTAAGGCTATGTCGAATGGAGCAATCGAATTTTTACTTAAGCCGTTTAGTCGCGAAAGCCTGCTGTCAGCCGTATCGAAAGCACTGGCGCTTGACGCTCAATTGATGCGTGACTTAATCAAGCAGGTAGAGTTTGAACAAAAACTAAACGCTCTCTCGCCCAGGGAGCGCGAGGTATTCAAATTAATGACTAAAGGATATGGCAATGCCGAGCTCGCCAATGAGTTAGGTGTAGCGCTATCAACAGTCAAAGAGTACAAATC
>CAIUZV010000159.1 GCA_903903735.1 uncultured beta proteobacterium
AACTATATTGAGCGCTAGTGCGCAAATAGGCGGCAAGGCGTGGCTGCGTTCGCATCTACCCGGAGGTGAAGAAGTAAGCAGTGTTTATGATTATCAAACAGTGGCGGCGATGCGAGCCGGTGCAAAGATTGAGTTAGGCATTACGGCGCAGACCGATACGATCTTGGATTTCAGTCCCGACGTTGTGGTCCTAGCGACTGGGGCGTCGATGATCCCACCGTCTTGGTTGCCAGAGCAAGTTCAGCGAGATGGCTTTGTTTTGGACTTGCGCCAAACGATGCAGGATTTGTTAAAAGTGACCGTTAGGCAGCGAGGCACTGCCGTCATCTTCGACATGGATCATACGGAAGCCACCTACGCCGCAGCAGAGAAACTGCACACACTATTTGATCGCGTTTGTATTCTCACCCCCAGGCACTCACTGGCAGACGATATGGCCGTTGTTACTCGTCAAGGTGTATTGCGACGAATCTACACAAAAAAAATAGAGGTGCACTTGTTGGCCCAGCCAGTTTGGGATGCTGGTATGGAGGAGGGTGTATTGACCTGGCAGAACGTCATTACTGGGGAGCGCAACTTGATTCCCAACGTATCTCTACTGACCTACGCTACGCCACGGCGACGTAATGATCTGTTGTTAGACGCACTCATGCAGCGCGGCATTCCAACGATGACTGTCGGTGACTGCAAGTCACCGAGAGACATGATCGCTGCGACCGCCGACGGCCATTTGGTTGGGCACCAAATTTAATAGAACGCTTTCTCATCCAAGGAAAGGTGTGGGAAAGCGCTCAACACGCTCGAGACACCTGACGGTGAGGCCGCCTGCAAATAGCTTGGATTCAGTTCGCTTAGGGCATTCACCCCCAGCAATCCCATACAGATGCGAACCTCATCCTGCAGGATCTCAAGCATGCGTACGACCCCGTCGGCACCGTTGGCCGCTAGACCGTAGCACTGCATACGTCCCAGGCCGACCATGTTCGCACCCAACGCGATCGCTTTAACAATATCTGTTCCACGATTGAATCCACCGTCAACAATTACTTGAGCGCGTCCGTTTACGGCCTGCACAACTTCGGGCAGTACGGCGAGCGAGCCACGGTCGTGATCGAGTTGCCGTCCTCCGTGGTTCGATACGTAAACCATATCGACACCATGCTCAACAGCGATTGCAGCATCCTCTGCTGTCGCAATACCTTTAAGAATGAGCGGAATCGATAGTTTTGACTTTAGCCGGTCCACATCTTTCCAAGTGAGAGTTGGCTGGAACTCTCGGCCGGGGACGACGCTACGACGAATGTTGCGTTTCGCTGAATCACGTTCGCGGCGACTGTAGTGTGCGGTGTCCACAGTCAGACAGAAGGCACCGTAGCCCGCAGCGACTGTTCGGGCGGCAAGGTCATCCACCCAGTTCGCATCGCCGTGCACATACAGCTGGAATATCTTTAAGGTGTCTGGCGCAGCGGCTGCAGTGGCCTCAATCCCAGGTTGACAAACCGAGCTGAGCATATGGGCGACACCAAAGCGTCCGGCAGCGATCGAGGAGGTTGCACCAGCACCCTCAGCAAACACCTCTAAGCTGCCAACAGGCGCTAACAGCACAGGTAGCTTCAAATCGCGACCTAAGAAGCGGGTGCCAGTATTGACATGGCTGACATCGCGCAAGACACGAGGCTTAAAGGCAAGCGATTCAATTGCCGCGCGATTACGACTAACCGTGGTCTCGGTCTCTGTTCCGCCGACGATGTAGTCCCAGTTATCGTGATTCAGCTTTTGACGAGCTTTTTGCACAATCTCGTGAAGCGTTAAAAAGGTAGGCGAGTAGGGGGCTGCTTGCTGCGGTGATGTTGTCATGTTCAGAGATGTTGCTTCTTTAGATTGGTTTAGTTTGACGCTAACTTAGGCGCGGCTAGGAATTTTGTCAATGATGGCGGTTGCGCACTGAGGTTTCCTTTAAGAATGCTTAGAATTCATAACATTCGGTAATATGACGGGTTGAGTTGATTGCACCCTTATTCGGAACTTTTTTCATGAACAAAGCCTTAGTCCTCGAGATGGCACCGACGGGAACCCTTCGTGTTGCCTTAAATATGATCAATTTTTTGTTGATCAGTGGAAAAAATTCTGAGGGAGTTCCCGTCGGTGTTGCCCCCGATCTCGCGCGCACAATTGCTGAGCGCATAGGGGTGCCGTTGCAGTTGATTCAGTATGGCTCCCCGGGAGAGCTTGCAGACGATGCAGACAAGAACGTTTGGGATATCGGCCTGATCGGAGCCGAGCCCGTGCGTGCTCAAAAAATTGATTTTTCAACGGCTTATGTTGAGATTGAAGCCACCTATCTTGTGCCGCCTGGTTCCATCCTTAAACATGCGTCTGAGGTTGATCGTCCAGGCAATCGCATTGCGGTGTCTGCGCGCAGCGCATATGACCTGTGGCTCACCCGCAATATCCAGCATGCACAGCTGCTGCACGCCGAAGGCTTCGAGGCGACGTTCGCATTGTTTGTGGAGCAGAAACTTGAAGCGATGGCTGCGTTGAAGCCTGGCTTGCTGGGTGACGCGGCGCGCCTGCCGGGCTCCCGCATTTTAGAGGGTAACTTTACAACTGTTCAGCAGTCGATCGGTGTCCCCAAGGGACGCCTTGCAGCGGCCACGTATCTGCAGTCGTTTGTGAATGAAATCAAAACGGGCCTCGTCGCGCAGTTGATCGCAAAGCATCAAGTCAAAGGACTTTCTGTTGCGCCTTAAGCTTTTGTGCTCCGGAATGGCTGACGCAGTCTGCGGTTAAAGGACCTCGCAAGATTTATCTGAGCTTGCTCGCATCATCGCTGCCACTCTTCGTGTCAGCGAGTTAACGAATAGTGCCTTGAACCAGTGCGCGCCGGCTGGCCCGATCACGATCTGCGGGCAGTAATTCTCTTTCGCGAATTTGGTGATTTCGTCAACTGTGCTGCCAATCGCGCGATGCGTGTTGTAGGGCACCCCCGTTGCGTCCAGCGCCAGACGCATGGGTTGTAGGGCGTCGTCCCAATCCTTGCGGTTAAATTCAATAAGGTCTGCGCATGAAAAGAACAGACCCACAAGCCCGCTGTATTGGGGTCGGACAGTCAGAAGGTGCACCCGAATGCGCTCTCGTTGGTGAAGCTTGACGAGATGGCGGGCAACCCACTGCGTATCCTGGCCGGCATGAACCGGCACGAGGATGTTAGCCATGAGTGACTGTTAGGCGCCGGCGTGCGCTTTTGGCGCGTGCCGAGACCCTAACCATTTGCCGAAGGCGATCACCACAAAGATGCCTACCGTCGGTACCACGTAGTGAAGGTAGGCCGCACTGGAATCAATCCAGCCCGCAACCGCGCTATCGGTGACAAGCATTTCGCCAGCAACCCACCCGAGCAATCCTGCTCCCAGCGTGATGATGACTGGGAAGCGCCCCATCAATTTCAGAATCAGCTGACTGCCAAAAATGATTAACGGGATACTAATAACCAAACCAACCACTAGCAATACGACGTTACCTTTCGCCGCAGCGGCTACGCCAAGAACATTATCCAGACTCATGATGAAGTCAGCGATGATAATTGTCTTGATGGCGGCAGCGAGATTTGAGTGCGCATCAATGTTTTCTTCCTCGCCACCGGAGTCCAACATACTTGCGCCAATCCAAAGCAATGCAATGCCACCCACTAATTTGAGGTAGGGCATGTCAAGCAGCATGACGGCGAAGAATGTGAGGATGATACGCAGCACGATTGCGCCTACGCTACCAAAGATAATTGCTCGCTTTTGTTGTGCGGGTGGGAGTGAGCGGCTCGCCAGCGCGATGACGACGGCGTTGTCACCGCTAAGCATGATGTTAATAACAATAATTTGAGCCAAGGCGACCCAGAATTCGTTTGTGTACAGCATATCCATTGTCACTGCTCCTCATTTTCCCCGACACCAACTGTGTCGTTCGTCATCGAGAAAGAGCGTAGCAAAGGACAGTTACTTCAATTTATCCAAAACATTATCTGTACATATCTTTTTTATTACAGAAGATTACAAACCTCTGTGCGAGTTTGTTTCTACAGTTGGAAACGACACAAATACATTGTTCCCAATCCCGTCTTGCGCATCTGCGTTGATATGGATAGTCGCATGGTGCATCACAGCGATTTCTTTGGCGATAGCCAGGCCCAGCCCACTTCCTTCACCCGAGCCCAAGAGACGATAGAAGCGCTCAAAAACGAGTGTTCGCTCGGCCTCGGGAATCGATGGCGCGTCATCGCGAATCGATACCGAAGGTGACGGAGCGTCCAATATGCACACGGTGATACTTCCTGTCGGTTTGCTATAGCGAATAGCGTTATCGATCAGGTTGTCAAACAACTCACGCAAACGATCGGGAGCGCCGAAGATGAGGACAGGATGAGTATTCGCTTCAAAACCCAAATCTACATTGCGGTTGATTGCCTGCGGCACCCAGTTCGAAGAGATCTCAAGCAACAGGGTGTTCAAGTCGATGCGCTCGAATTCTGGTGGCCGCGCCTCGCTAATGTCGTTTTGGGCCAGCGCGAGAAGCTGAGATACCAACCGCGACATGCGATCGACTGCATCGTTGAGTTTAAGGATGATGTTCTTTCGCTCGTCGGCATCCTGACTACGTTCGAGAAGCTCGACATAGGCACGCAGCGCGGCTACTGGAGTTTTGAGCTGATGCGCTGCATCCGCTACAAACCTCGATTGCGCGCTGAACACCGTATCCAGACGATTCAGCAAAAGGTTGATTGACGCGACAAGAGGGATCACCTCGCCCGGAACCGCCGTCTCGTTTAATGGACTGCGGTCACGAAATGACCGCTCGGTAATGGCGCGCTGTAGTGCCTTGAGAGGGAATAAACCTCGCGACACACCGAAGGGGACGAGCAGTGCCACGAAGATGATGAGAATAATCTGCGGCAACAGTACGCTTGCGATAATTTGTTGCGCCATCTCCGTGCGTTTAATGTTGGTTTCAGCGACTCGTAGGGTTGCACCGCCCATGGCAACTAAACTTAACTGCACGACACGCACGGGGCTATAGTCGATTTGAGCGTCATACAGCAGAACA
>CAIUZV010000160.1 GCA_903903735.1 uncultured beta proteobacterium
ATCTTTTCAGGCAGGCTGCTGCACGCCGCCTGGAAGTCCTCCAATCGGTCATTGACCAAGCGCACGGGCCCTCCAGCTTTCAAAGCGAGCAAAGCCGCCACCAGCGTGTTGGCGTCTTCCACAATCTTTCCGCCAAACCCACCGCCAACCGCCGGAGCGGTGACGCGTATTTTTGAGACAGGGATGCCCAACGCGCCCGCGAGTCTTGCGCGCGCGAGAAATACCGATTGCGTTGAGGTCCAAATTTGCAAACGCTCTTGATCATCGAGCCAAGCCACAGTGCCCATGGGCTCCAGATAACCCGGGTATTGCGCATGCGTCAGGTAAGTTTCTACATGCACGAGGTGTGCGCTGGCGAAGGCAGCGTCAACATCGCCACGATGGAAAGCAATGTGATGCGAAACATTATCTTTGCCATCATGCAATGTCGATGCATTGGGTCTAAGGGCTTCGTCAGTGCTCAAAATAGGCACATCTTCTTCATAGTGAACTTGAATCAAGTCCAATGCATCGCGCGCGATTTTGTCGCTGACCGCGGCGACAGCAGCCACTTCTTCACCGAAAAAACGCACCTTATCTTTGGCCAAGATGTGGCGATCCTTGTGTGCGATTCCCCAACGTTGATCAGGGGCATCAGCACCGGTGATCACAGCACGGACACCAGGCAGCGCGAGCGCTGCAGAGGTATCTATTGACACAATGCGGGCGCTTGGATAAGGGCTTCGCAGAACCTTGCCAAATAACATGCCAGGTAATTGCACATCACCGGTGTAGATGGCACGCCCCATCACCTTTGCCCGTGCATTGATTTGCGGCGTGTCTTTGCCTAAAGTGGATTCACTCATCGCTTGGCCTCATTCCATCAAGCCATCACTCTGCTGTGATTTTCAAGTCTTGAATGGTTTTGGTCAGCCGCTCGTAGTCAGCTGCATTGACTTTATAAAGCTGCTGCGATGGGCCACCCACAGGGCGCGCGCCAAAAGAAGCCATGCGCTCAACAACATCCGGCATTTTCAAGACTTCGTTGAGGTGAGCATTAAGCGTTGCGATGATGGCTGGAGGTGTCCCCTTAGGTGCCATCACACCGTGCCACGCCCCCTCTTTGACACTGGAATAACCTTGATCGGCAACAGTACCGATGCCAGGTAACAGAGGTGAACGATCAGCATCGGTGAGTGCTACTGCAACCAACTTACCGGCACTGATGTGCTGCGCCACAGGGCCATAAGTTGTGTATCCCAGTTGGATGCGACCGGTCAGCAACTCTGGGATCATCGGACCGATGCCTCGGTATGGAATGTGTTGCTGACTGATACCCGCAGCGCGGTTCAGCAACTCAGCTGCAATGTGCATGGGCGAACCAGCCCCTGGGCTGCCGTAATTGATAGGCTTACCGCTCTTGGCCTGATCCACCAAGTCTTTAACAGAACGAATGCCTGTCTCAGCGTTGGCCACGATCAACACCGACTGCCATCCGGTTTGAATCACAGGCTCAAACCCATTGACAGGGTCATAGCTGTTTGCAGGGTTGAGCTTTAACAATTGAGGTGCGGTTGTGAACGGATTAGGCGTGAACAGAAGCGTGTAGCCGTCTGGTTTAGCTCGCAAAGCCAAGGTATTGCCCAATGTGCCACCAGCCCCTGGCTTGTTGTCAACTACAACGGGTTGCTTGAGTCGTGCCGATAATTTTTCAGCGTATTGACGCGCCATGGCATCTGTATCGCCTCCAGGGGGATACGACACGATTAGCGTGATCGCTCGCTCAGGGTAGGTCTGTGCCAAGCCGGCTTGACAAAGCAATGCGCTGGCAGCAGCAACGGTAGCGTAAAGAAAAATTCGGCGATTGGAATGCATGAATGTCTCCTAAAAATTGTTGGAATGAACACGAAACCCAATTTAGATTGACGAATCGACTAGAGAAACATATAGTTTCACTAGGTGAAACTTTTTAAATGCGTTGTATGTCCGTCTCTAGCAGCGTCAAGTCGGTCGAGTCTCTGCGCCGTGGCTTAGCGGTATTTCATGCCATCCAGCAATCCTCGGCAGTCACATTCACAGAACTCAGACACCAAACAGGCATGCCAAAAGCGTCTTTGCTTCGTGTGCTCAAGACTTTGGAAGAAGCTGGCTGGATTTCTCGCAATGATTTGGAGAAGCGCTATGTGCCTGCCACGGTTCCCGGTGAGGTTGATGATTTAGCCGCGTGGCGCTCGAAGCTATCTTTGCTCGCATCCCCTATCAGAGCCGGACTGCAGAAGAAAATTCCATGGCCAACTGACCTTGCTGTCAGGGACCGCACAACCATGCTCATCTTGGACGCGCAACGACCGATTAATGCTCTTGCTGTGAATTACCGGGTGCTTGGATTTCGCCCCTCCATGTTGATCTCTTCTTTGGGGCGTTGTTACCTGTCCTTTTGTTCGAACGAAGAACGACAGGCTTTACTCGCCGAATTGGCGCGATCTAACAGCGAAAAAGATACCGCTGCAAAACGTACACACGAAATTCAGCGAATGCTAAACAACAGCAAAGCGCTTGGTTACTGTCAGCGAGATTCCTCCCTGCTCGGTGTGGACACGCCAGAGCGATTTGGGGCGATTTCTGTACCTGTTTTTTCAGGCAATCAACTCATCGCCTGCCTCAGTTGCTCCTGGCTTCCAGCTGTTGAGACAGAAAGCAGCATTGTTCAAAAGTATCTTCCTTTGTTACGCGAGGCAGCCAAAGTGATTGGCAGTCGAGCACATGAAAGCAATTTAAGTTCTCTGC
>CAIUZV010000161.1 GCA_903903735.1 uncultured beta proteobacterium
CCCCCTTGCTGGACAGGCCCAAAGGCGTCGAGTACTCGTCGTACTTCAGCACGGATCGCTTGCTCACCGCCAAAGAGAGCGATGGGATCAAGATTTCCTTGGAATGCAACCGAATCCGACACGCGACGACGCGCTGCAGCAAGATCAACAGTCCAGTCCAAGCCGACCGCGTCTGCACCGCACTCAACAATTGATTCGAGCCACTGACCGCCGCCCTTGGTAAAGACGATAACAGGCACACGACGTCCCTCGCGCTCGCGCTTGAGCGCCGCGACAACCCGCTGGGTGTAATGCAAAGAAAACTGCTGAAACAGTCCATCCGCCAAGACCCCACCCCAGCTATCAAAAATCATGACAGCTTGTGCGCCCGCTTCAATTTGAGCGTTTAAGTACTGCGCAGTGGTTTGGGCGTTGATATCTAGAATCTTGTGCAACAAATCAGGGCGCGCGTAAAGCATGCCTTTAATCAGGCGATAGTCATCACTGCCTTTGCCCTCAACCATATAGCAAGCGACTGTAAAAGGACTCCCGGCAAAACCAATTAGCGGTACCCGGCCATCTAACTGCTTGCGAATTAATGCAACAGCATCAAATACATAGCGCAACTTTTCTAAATCTGGCACGGCAAGTTTGGCGACATCTTCTTCGGTGCGTACGGGGTGCGCAAAGCGCGGCCCCTCGCCTTGTGCAAAAGACAAGCCTAAACCCATTGCATCCGGCACGGTCAGAATATCTGAAAACAGAATGGCCGCATCTAACGGATAGCGTTCGAGTGGCTGAAGCGTGACCTCAGCCGCATAATCCGGATTTTGCGCCAACCCCATGAACGAGCCAGCGCGTGCACGTGTTGCGTTGTATTCAGGAAGGTAGCGACCAGCCTGACGCATCAACCATGTCGGGGTATAAGGCACGGGCTCCCGCAAAAGGCTACGTAAAAACACATCGTTTTTTAAAGGTGCTACTGACACAAGTTTCCTTTGGCTTTTAATGATGGACGGCTGGGGCGCATGATCACATTCTGCAGTCTAGGCATTTTACTCTTACAGATCTTCTGGTCGATACTGCTCTGCATCAATTTCATACTTGCGCATCAAGGCCCAAAACGCGCGTCGGTGCTTGTTCGACGTTCGGGCGGCCCGCGCGATGTTGCCCTGCGAACGCTCGAGCGCCTGCTCAATGTACTCTCGCTCAAAACCTTCAATTAACTTCGCTTTTGCCTCTTGAAAGGGCACTCTCATTGCAGGAGCTGAAGCCGCGCCCGCACTCTGGTTTGGCTGCGTTGAACAACTTTGTATTGCACTGCGTACTGGTCGCCCACCTAAGTTGCGCCGACGATTCGATTGTGCTGGCGCGGCGATGCAGAGGTCTGGCGCCGGCACATTCGCTACCTGAGGCAAGACACCAATGGCTTGCAGCCACGCCGTTTGTCCTGGGTGATCAGATTCACGCAACGTACCTGGGCGGGGTACGCGGGCCACCGTTGCCAGCAGCCGGGCACGAAATTCATCCGGACATAGCGGCAGCCTTACAAAGTCCGCGAGACCCAACTCAAGCAAGTCTTGCATCGCGGCAGACTTGAGGTCTCGGAAAACTCCAACAATGGGTAGGAATGGACCGCGCGGGATTGCTGCCAAGGCTTGTCGTGTCCAACCGAGACTATCCGTCGATACGGGCAAGAGGCACACGTCGAATCTTCTTAAGCTTACGCTCGCTTGCGCAATGGCATGTACCGGTAACTGAATCAATTGCTCCTCAGTGACTTCAAGATCTTGTCCCGCCTCCCAATCCAGAGGATGTAGCCTGATTCTCGAAAGTCCTGCTTGAGCGGCCTCAAGCGTTTGCGGCATCCAAGTGGCGTGCACTTCCAGCACTAGCACCGCGCAATCTATTTGTTGACGCATTTCTCTACGCTCCGAGCAAAAGCGGATAGGCTAGAGAGTTTGCTGAATTTCGAATATTCGGAATTCACGCATACGGGATAATCGCAGTGATTAACTTATCACACGACGGTTGTCACACCACAAACAAAAAAAACGCGCCAACTTAGGCGCGTTTTTAACAAGCGATAAAACCTTAAGACTAGTGCTTGTTCGTGATTTCCCGAATACGACGTGCGGCAGACGCTTGCGCAACCAACATGTCCAATTCAGCTTGCATCGCATCGATGTCAGCCTTATCTTTCGCATTCGCAAGCGCTTCTTGTGCTGCTTGGCGCGCTGCCTCAGCTTTCTCGGCGTCGAGTTCTCCACCACGGATTGCCGTGTCAGACAACACGGTGATGTGTCGAGGCTGGACCTCTAACAAACCACCCGCCACAAAAATGCTCTCTTCCGTACCATCTTCTAAAACGATACGAACCAGACCAGGACGAATCCGCGAGATCAGCGGGGTATGCCCGGGCATAATGCCCAACTCACCCGACTCACCTGGCA
>CAIUZV010000162.1 GCA_903903735.1 uncultured beta proteobacterium
CGACGTGTGCGAGCCACAATGTCCCAATGATGCCATCTCGATGGGCGAAGAGATCTACATCATTGATCCTGCCTCTTGCACGGAATGCGTCGGTCATCACGGCGAACCTCAGTGCAAGGTTGTGTGTCCCGTCGAATGCATTGAAATCCATCCGCAATGGAAAGAAGGCC
Source organism: uncultured beta proteobacterium (assembly GCA_903903735.1). Classification (GTDB taxonomy): domain Bacteria; phylum Pseudomonadota; class Gammaproteobacteria; order Burkholderiales; family Burkholderiaceae_B; genus Zwartia. The sequence continues at coordinate 171 of CAIUZV010000162.1, forward strand.
AGGACGCCCTGATGGCTAAATATCGTGTCCTGACCGCGGCAAACACAGAAAAGATTTAAATCAGTCGAAAGCTTACCCTTGCGGCCAAACGGGTTGTTTTTTGTCGGGATGGATTTTGACAAAGCGGCATGATTGTCCCAGCGCTTTGCTGAACCAAACTGCAGCAACCTCACCCTCATCGATGACCACAACAGGCTGCCCGGCAATAGTGGCTGGACGATTCACACTTTCGTCATCCTCGATGACATCTAGTGGGATATCCATGCGCAGCATCCCCGGCGCACGCAGCACCAAAGCACCCATTTTTAAATCGACCGTCACCTCTGACAACTTTGGGCAAGCCAAGGGAGTTAACCACTCGCCCTGCACATCGATCACCATCCAGCGGTGGTGATAATCACCCGCCAGCCTATGGTCCGTGCCAGTACACCCGGCTACTGGAAAAAATGTTGCTTGTGTCATATCGCTAAATTCCAAAGATTTCACTATGCCGACACTTTAGCGCATCCCACCAACCAAAAAATAGTTGAGGCACCTCGCGCGAAAACGCACTTGCGACACTCGCTCAGAAACAACAAGACTAGGGTTTTCCTGAGATGTCTTTTCTTGACAAAAACTAAGTAAAAACGTCCTATAGAGGGTAGTTCAAAACACATAACTATCATCTGAACACTACGGGAGACAAAAGATGAGCGCAGCTTCAACATCGAGTTCAAAAACGGCCCTTCGCCGCAAATTGTTAAAAGGCGCCGCCGCGACCGCTGGTATGGCGATATTGGGTGCACCGGCGATCTCGCTTGCGCAGAACAAGCCCATCCGGATCGGCATGCCAACCATTCTGTCCGGCCGCGTCGCCATGCTGGGTATCTCCTCGCGCAACGCCGTCGCGCTCGAAGTTGAGAAATTCAACGCAGCGGGTGGCTTAGGCGGACGCAGAATCGAAATGGTCGTGCGCGACTCCAAAGGCCAGCCCCAAGAAGCCGCGCGCGTTGCCCGCGAACTGATTACCGGCGACGGATGTGAAATGATTTTGGATGCGGAAGCGTCTTCAGGTGCCTTTGCGGTACACGAAGTGGCAAAAGATCTAGGCGTGCTTGTCATGCACACCTGCTCAGAGACCTCGTCACTGACTGCAGATCCAAAGTTGCGCTTCCCAACAGCATTCCGCTCTGCAAGACAAGGCATCCACGATGCAATCGTTGGTGGATCCTACGGCGCCGAAGTTGCTAAACGTCTCAAGCTCAACCGCTGGATGAGCATCTCGCCCGACTATGCCTATGGTCGCGACACGACAGCTGAATACTTTGAATACCTCAAACACTTCAACAAAGACATTGAAGTCATCGGTCAAGTTTGGCCCAAACTCTTTCAGGCGGACTATAGCGAAAACATTACACGCCTCGTCCAAGGCAAACCGCAGGCGCTTTACTCTGCGCTTTGGGGTGGTGACATGACTTCGTTTATTGATCAGGCTGGTATCTACGCGCTGTTCAAAGACAAACAATTCTTTTCGCCTAACCTAGCTGAGTACGCTGTATTGACAGCAGTCAAGAGCGTTCCACCAAACATGCACTCGGGCAACCGCTACCTGCGTAGCTTTCCAAATACTCCCGCAAACAATGCGTGGGCCGATGCCTATCAAGCGAAGTTCAAAGAGCTCGCACTGAACTGGTCTTGGGAGAACTCTGCTGGTATTAACCTCATCATGACCGCAATGAAAAAAGCCAATAGTTCCGACGGCAAAAAAGTAGCCGAAGTGCTGCGCGGCTTGAAAATTGACTCGCCTTTCGGCGCCGACGGTACGCTCACCATGCGGGCTGAAGACCACACACTGGTGAACTACGCAATTGGCTACGGCTCTCTCACCAACAAAGAGCCCTACATGACCAATCAGGTCAACGGCAACTGGGCTCAAATTTATGAACTCGAAGCCGAATGGAAGAAGCGTAAAGGCTGGGCATAAGCCCCGCTGCGCTTCACACTGAAGTCGACGGGGTCTCTGCCATGTTGATTGGCAGAGACCCCTTTCGTATCGAGCGCAGGTCTTCTTAACACTCGCCCTCGCTCTGCCACACGTTGGTTTCAATCGGAGACATCTTTGGATCCCACCGCACTATTCGAATGCCTCTCGTCCATCTCCTGCATCGTCACTCAGACTAGTACGGGACTCATCGTGGGAGCGCTGCTATTTTTAGTTGCCGCAGGTCTCACGCTTATCTTCGGCGTACTGGGTGTCATTAATTTTTCGCATGGCTCCTTTTATATGCTTGGCGCCTACATTGCGCTTTCCGCTTATCGCCTCACCGATAGTTACTTGCTTGCAGCGCTGATCGCGGGGCTTGGCGTGGGCCTCTTTAGTCTGATCTTCGAACGTTTTTTCATGCGTCGCGTCTACAACGCCGATGTTCTGCTGCAACTACTGGTCTGCTATGCCTTCATTTTGATTCTTGATGATGCCGTCAAAATTATTTGGGGCCATGAATTTCAGTCAATGGGTATGCCAGCGGCCTTTCAAACACCTCCGCTCTTTATTGGCGGGGGCATCGTTCCGGTCTTCTACGTTTTCATGATGAGTGCTGCAGGCGTTATTGGCGCAATCATGTGGTACGTTCTGACACGTACGCGCATCGGTAAGATCGTGCGTGCCGCTGCCCATAATCCCACAATGACGTCCGTACTTGGTCTGAACACCACTTGGATTTACGCGGGCGTTTTCGTGTTTGGTGGCGCCTTAGCTGGACTTGCCGGAGCGCTTGCCGCGCCGGTTCGCTCGATGTCTGCTGGAATGGGTTTCTCAATCCTGATTGAATCCTTCATCGTCACGGTGATCGGCGGTATGGGCTCAGTGAGCGGCGCATTAGTCGGCGCGTTGCTAATCGGTCTGGTGCGCTCATTTGGCTCGATTGGATTTCCACTCTTTGTGGAAGGCATCATGTTTATTGCAATGGCATTGATTCTTGTACTTAAACCGAGCGGCCTGCTTGGCAAGGAGCAACGCTGATGAATAAGCATTCAAGTTTCAATAAAGATTTGCTTTTCGCGCTAGCAGGGCTCGCCATTCTCGCGGCGATTCCATTTTTCTCGCCTGGGCGTGTTGCGTTGGACTTCGTCATCCGTTTGGCTGCCTTTGGCCTATTCGCCACTTCGCTCAACATCTTGGTCGGCTACGGCGGCATGGTGTCCTTCGGGCATGCCATGTTTTTCGGTGGAGGGGCCTATGCGTTTGGTCTTCTTATGCAAAAGGGAGGCGCCTCCATTCCTGTCGCCATTCTCGGGGCCATCGTATTTTGTGCGCTGCTCGGTTTGATCATTGGCGCGATCTGCGTCAGGCTAAAGGAAATCTATTTTTCTTTCCTAACGCTCGCCTTCCAAATGTTGATTCACAGCATCATCATCACCTGGACATCACTCACGGGTGGCGATCAGGGACTGATGGGGGGCATTCCTCGCGTCTGGGGTAGCTTGAACCTTGCGGATGTACAGACCTTGTATTGGTTTTCTTGCGTGCTTGGCGTGGTCTGTCTCTTTCTCATGCGCTACATCCTCCAGTCACCCTTCGGCTACACCTTGCGGATGGTGCGCGACAACGCAGATCGTGCACAATTCTTAGGCATTAATGTATGGCGAGTCCGTCTGTACGCGTTTATCTTGGCCAGCTGCTTTGCAGGCGTTGGCGGCGTGATCATGGCCTTGTTTGTATCAGGCGCCTACCCAGAGTTCAGCTACTGGACCATGTCGGGTGAAGCTGTCTTTATGATCTTGATGGGTGGTCTGCATGCCTTTATTGGTCCAGTCGTCGGCGCAGGACTGTTAATGGTCTTTAACGACATCATCACGCGCACAACGGAATACCACGGTTTAGCGCTTGGTATCATCGTCCTATTTTTTGCCCTAGGCCTCAAACGAGGCATGACGGATTTCGTCGTGCAAATTTATCAGTCACTTAGTCGCAAAGGAGCACGCTCATGAGCAAGCCTTCCATTACTGTTGTCACGGGCGGTTCGAGCGGTATCGGTGCGGCATGCGTGCGGCACCTCGCTAAACGAGGCGACAAGGTTGTATCGCTCGATTTACCGGGCACGTGGTCCGACGAGAAAATGAAGGCGATGAGCGTACACGCCTATGCATGCAATGTGACGGACGACGATGGCATGCATAAAGTCGCAAAGATGATTGAAGACACGCACGGCCCTGTCACGGCCTTGGTCAATTGTGCAGGGATTTTGCAGCATCGCCTGCCACCTGATCGCCTCACCATGACGGAATGGGATCGCGTCGTCGATATCGATCTACGCGGCACGTATCTTGCGTGTGCAATTTACGGCTCCCGCATGGTGGAGCTCGGCGGTGGTGCAATCGTCAATATCGCCTCGATCACGTCGCTGCGATCCTCTCCTCTGCACGCCTATGGTCCCGCCAAAGCTGCGGTCGCTTCTATGACGGCCTGCTTGGCGGCGGAGTGGGGACGTTCTGGCGTACGCATCAACGCAATTTCTCCTGGCTATGTTTTGACTGAGGCTCTGCAGGCCGCAATTGATCGCAAAGATCGCAATCCTGAAGACCTCACCTCGCAGGCAGCGATGGGTCGCTTTGTCACACCTGATGAAATCGCAGACTCAGTAGGCTTCTTGTTATCACCCGCTGCAAAAGCCATCACAGGGATCAATCTTCCCGTGGATGCAGGTTGGTTAGCGGGTTCGACTTGGCAGACCTATGGAGGAGTCCCTCCAGCGCGGTCCAACCAAAAGGAAGGGGGCAAGTAATGCTCAAAGTCGAACACCTCAATAAATCCTTTGGTGGCGTGGTTGCGACCTCGGATGTCTCGATTCACTTTAAAACTGAATCGCTCAGCGCCGTGATTGGTCCGAATGGCGCCGGCAAAACAACTTTCTTTAACTTGATCTCTGGTGCCCTACGTCCAGATTCCGGTCGCATTCTGCTCGACGGTGAGGATATCGTCGGCCTGCCCAGTCGCGAGATCATGCACAAAGGTATCGGACGGGCTTTTCAGGTCGCTAAATTGTTTAAGACCTTGACCGTCGAAGAGTCGCTACGTGGCGCACTGATGTCGCCGCTCGGAAAATCAGCGCAGATGCATGGCCGCTTTCCCCTGGCAGAAACACGCGATCGCGCCTATGAAGTGATGGAGCAGCTCGGCTTACATACTAAGGCGGACGTCATCAGCGGCAATCTCTCGCATGGCGATCAAAAACTTTTGGACATGGCGTTAGCGCTGGTACTCAAACCCAAAGTGTTATTGCTCGACGAGCCTGTCGCAGGCATGGGGCCCGAAGAACGTGAGCAGATGATTCAAACGGTCTACGCACTGTGGAAGAAAGGTGGGCTGACTGTGGTGCTCATCGAGCACGATATGGAAATCGTATTCCGGATTTCACAACACATTCACGTACTTTCCTACGGCAAAGTTCTCGCCGAAGGCAACGCAGAGCAGATCCGCAACAATCCTGCTGTGATCGAAGCCTATCTAGGTACGCCAACGGAGACCCACGCATGAGCAAGCAAGTATTAAAAGTCGACGCCATCGACGTTTTTTACGGGACGAGCCAAGCGCTATTTGGTTTGTCCTTCGATGTACAACAAGGTGAAACCTTGGCCTTATTGGGGCGCAACGGTGCAGGTAAGAGCACGACCATGAAATCGGTTGCAGGCGTTATCCCAGCACGCAAAGGGACCGTTACCTTGCATAATCAAGTTGTGACAGGCAAGGCCGCGCACTTGATCGCACGGGCTGGCGTGGGCTACGTGCCCGAAGATCGCCAGATTTTTCCGGATCTGACTGTTGAGGACAATCTCACCATCGCAGTCAAGAAAGGCGCTAACGGTGAAGACGATTGGAGCGTTGCACGGGTCTATGACATGTTGCCGCTGCTCAAGCCTCTACGCGAACGTCTTGGCGGGCAACTTTCTGGTGGTGAACAGCAAATGCTAACGGTCGGTCGCTCCCTGATGGGCAACCCAGATGTTCTATTGCTCGACGAACCTAGC
>CAIUZV010000163.1 GCA_903903735.1 uncultured beta proteobacterium
GAAGGTCTGGCAGCCAAAGGCACCTTCCCAGGCGGTGCGCAAGCCAATCTAGCTGACATCACTGTCGCAGTCGGTTGGTTTTTCCTGAACAAAGCCATGCCTAAAGTGGCAGCACCTGAGCAGTTTCCTAACCTGGCAGCTCTATCGGCGCGCTGTGAAGCGCTGCCCGCGTTTAAAGCCTGTCAGTTAGAAGGCTAGTGGCACCAAAGACCTTCTATGGCTGGTGGATGGTTTCAGGCTGCATGGCAGTTGCCATTGTGGCTTGGTCATTCGCTTTGTATGGCCCAAGCGTATACCTTCACACGATTAGCCAGACGCATCAATGGTCTATCGGGCTCGTGTCCTCTGCACTCACGCTTTCCTTTTTAGTCAACGCCTCGGTGCTGAGCTTTGTGGGCAGCGCCATCTCCAAGCATGGCCCTCGCGTTGTCATGGCACTCGGTGCTGCAGTGATGGCTGCGGGCTTTGTCGCGATGAGTCAGATTTCCAAAGTCTGGCACGTCTATGCTTCCTTTGCTCTCATGGGCCTTGGCTGGTCGTGTTTATCCACTACCGCCATCACTTCATCCCTCGCCCCCTGGTTTGAACGACACCAAGGCCGCGCGGTCTCTACCGCACTGCTCGGCGCAAGTATTGGGGGCATGGTGGGCGTACCAACCCTTCTGGCACTGATCGCATGGCTCGGCTTCAATACCGCAATACTCGTTGTTGCACTGATTGTGCTGACCACCGTATGGTCTGTCAGCTTCTTCATCCTGCGTCACCGCCCACAAGATCTCGGCTTGTTTCCAGATGGTGAAACACCCACGGCTCAAGTAAGTAAGCCGGTCGTACGCACCTGGACACGCGCTGAAGCACTTCGCACACTCACGCTACGCAGCATCGCCCTCACCTTTGGCTTAGCGCTCATGGTGCAGATCGGCTTCCTCACGCACCAAGTGTCGCTGTTACTGCCAGCTCTTGGCCAGGCGGCAACAGCAGTCTGTGTAACCGCTGCAGCAATGCTCGCTTTCGCCGGGCGAATACTCTTAGCTAAATTTTCTGATCGCTTAGATGTCAGGCAGATCGCTTTCGCTGTCCTACTCACCGCCGGTGCGAGCCTTGGCGTGGGATTCCTCTTCCCAGATCAAGTATGGGCGCTCGTCGTATGCGTACTTGGCTATGGCTTCACGGCAGGCAATATCACCACACTCCCGCCGGTGATCGTCAGACGCGAATTCGGCGCGGCCTCCTTTGGGGCCATCTTCGGAATCGCCGCAACGCTGATGCAGCTCATGTCAGCAATGGGGCCCGCTTTTTTTGGAATGCTATACGACCTAAGCGGCGGCTACCGTTTGCCTCTGGGTCTCGCGGCATTACTCAATGTTTTTGCGGCAGTGATCATCTTGCTCGGTGGCACATCGAAGAATACGCACTAGGCGCGTCGTTCATACCAGGGCTTGGTCTGATTGACCACCCTGACGACCACTAGCATCAGCGGCACTTCAATCAATACCCCAACAACCGTTGCAAGTGCCGCACCCGACTGAAAGCCAAACAAACTAATCGCAGCCGCAACGGCTAGCTCAAAAAAATTAGAGGCGCCAATCAGTGCGGAAGGACATGCCACATTATGCTTTTCGCCGAGGCGTCGATTCAGCCAGTACGCCAAGCTCGCATTCAAGACTACCTGGAGCAGTATCGGCACTGCGAGTAAGGCAATGATTAAGGGTTGATCAATAATCGCTTTGCCCTGGAAGGCAAACAGCAATACCAGTGTGGCGAGTAAGGCAACAACAGACCACTTCCCTAGCGCCGCGATTGTTCGCTCAAATACGGCGTCACCCTGCGCAAGCAACCGTCTACGCCAAAGCTGGGCCAACACAACAGGCAACACAATGTACAGAACCACCGAGATGATCAAGGTGTCCCACGGAACGGTGATGGCCGATATCCCCAGTAACAAAGCAACCAGCGGTGCAAACGCAAACACCATGATTGCATCGTTTAGGGCCACCTGTGACAAGGTAAATATCGGATCGCCATTCGTCAGCCGACTCCAGACAAACACCATGGCTGTGCAAGGTGCCGCGGCCAGCAAAATGAGACCCGCGATGTAGCTATCGATCTGATCCTCAGGTAGCCACGGCGCAAAGGCATGCCGAATAAAGAGCCAGGCCAACAACGCCATTGAGAAGGGCTTCACCATCCAATTGATGAACAGCGTGACACCGATGCCGCGCACGTGCTGGCGAACTTGACCAAGGGCTGCGAAATCAATTTTGATGAGCATGGGGATGATCATGATCCAGATCAACAACCCCACTGGCAGATTGACTTGAGCGACCTCTAGCGCCGCAATCGCCTGAAACAGCTCAGGCGCTAACTGCCCCAAGGCAATACCTACGACGATACAAATAAACACCCATAGGGTGAGGTATCGTTCAAAGACATTCATGCGAAACCTTTTTATGCGCGAGTGGTCGGTAAAAATAAAGTGACCAACCAGCATAGCACCAGCATGACTGCTGAGCCAATCAGTGCGGCCAAGAGACCGCCCCACTGATACAGCACACCCGACAGCAATGTGCCGATTAAACGTCCCATCGCATTGGCCGCGTAGTAAAAGCCCACATCTTCAGCGGCTTTTTCAGATCCCGCGTAAGCCAAGATCAAGTACGAGTGCACCGAAGAGTTCACCGCAAAAGCAAAACCAAACACGCCAAGCCCAATGACAACGACCCACGTCAACTGCGGCACGCTAAATGTCACCGCGAGCGCCAACGCGATGGGCACGAGCGCTAGTAAGCCTGACCAAAGCCTTGCGGCCGGCACCTCGGTGGATAGGCCGTCTGAACTGCGCTTAACGAGAGAGGGTGCAATCGCTTGGACCAACCCATACCCGATTGTCCAAAGGGCCAGAAAACCGCCCACCATCGTAAACGTCCACCCCGAGGCATAGAGAAAGACAGGGACCCCGACCACGAACCACACGTCACGCGCACCAAACAAGACAACCCGTGCGGCCGCCAACAAGTTAATCGCACGATTTTTTGCAAATAACTCACGCGCTGACTTCGAGGCGCGACTCTTGCCCATCATGGGCGGCAAAGAAGCCAAGACCGCCACGAGCACCACGGCAAGAAGCGCCGCCATTGCCCACAGCGCACCACGAAAGCCAAGCAGATCCAGTAACAGTCCGCCCAGAAAGAACCCAACGCCTTTCATCGCGTTCTTGCTTCCGGTAAACCAGGCTACCCACTTGAACAACTGCCCGGACGCCTCACCCGCGGTAATTTTGATCGCCGACTTACTGGCTGTCTTGGTGAGGTCTTTCGCGACGCCGCATACCCCTTGCGCCAGAACCACCCACGCTACCGACAAACCAGCCGCCCAGTCGGGTGACAACATCGACAGCAAC
>CAIUZV010000164.1 GCA_903903735.1 uncultured beta proteobacterium
CAGAGCAACAATGTTGATGATCTTAATCAGCGGGTTCACAGCAGGACCTGCCGTGTCTTTGTAGGGATCGCCCACCGTGTCGCCCGTCACCGCAGCTTTATGGGCATCAGAGCCCTTGCCGCCGTAATGACCTTCCTCGATATACTTCTTGGCGTTATCCCAAGCACCACCGCCTGTACACATGGAGATCGCAACAAACAGACCCGTCACAATCGTACCCATCAGTAAGCCACCCAAAGCCTCAGGGCCTAACAACAGACCCACGGCGATTGGCACGACAACTGGCAACAAAGAAGGAATAATCATTTCTTTGATCGCAGCTGTTGTCAGCATATCGACAGCCTTATCGTACTCAGGCTTGCCCGTACCGTCCATGATGCCTTTGATGTCGCGGAACTGGCGACGCACCTCTTCAACGACCGCACCGGCACAACGGCCTACCGCTTCCATCGCCATGGCGCCAAAGAGGTAAGGAATCAAGCCACCGATAAACAAGCCAATGATCACGCGGTGGTCCGACAGATCAAATACAACCTTTGCGCCGTTAGCCTCGAGCGTATGGGTGTAGTCGGCAAACAAAACCAATGCAGCCAAACCAGCGGATCCAATTGCGTAGCCTTTTGTCACGGCCTTTGTGGTGTTACCCACGGCATCAAGCGGATCTGTAATGTCGCGCACGGACTGGGGCAAGCCAGCCATTTCAGCGATACCACCAGCGTTGTCAGTAATTGGACCGTACGCATCCAGTGCCACAACGATACCCGCCATCGATAACATCGACGTCGCAGCGACTGCAATGCCGTAGATGCCACCCAACCAATAGGCAGAGTAGATGGCCGCACAAACAAACAGTACGGGCCAAGCTGTTGAACGCATCGACACGCCTAAGCCTGCAATGATGTTCGTACCATGGCCTTGGCTCGACGCTTTAGCGATGTGCTTAACAGGGGCGTAGTCGGTCCCAGTGTAGTACTCGGTAATCCAGACAAGCACTGCCGTCAGAAGTAGGCCAACAACTGTTGCGCCAAACAACCGCATCTTGCCACCCGTGGCAAAACCTACGTCGGCCAGTATGTTGTCAGGCAAGATCCAGTTCGTTGCGAAATAGAACGCCACTAGAGAAATCACACCAGCAATCACCAAGCCCTTGTATAGGGCAGGCATCACGTTTTTCATACCAGGCGTTGCTTTGACGAACGAGCAACCAATAATCGATGCGATGATCGAAATTCCGCCGAGCACCAGCGGATAAATCACCGCCTCGGCCGTGGCGACCTTGATCATCAAGGCACCCAACACCATCGTCGCAATCAATGTCACGGCGTAGGTTTCAAACAAGTCGGCAGCCATACCCGCGCAGTCGCCCACGTTGTCACCGACGTTATCGGCAATCACCGCTGGGTTACGTGGATCATCTTCAGGGATGCCAGCTTCGACCTTACCCACCAAGTCTGCACCAACGTCAGCGCCTTTGGTAAAAATGCCGCCACCCAAACGCGCGAAGATCGAGATCAGCGAAGAGCCAAAAGCCAGACCAATCAACGGATGCAAAATGGCAGACATGGTCTTGCCGCCGCCCGTTGCTTGTAGGTACATATAGAACAGTCCAACACCGAGCAGACCGAGGCCGACCACCAGCATGCCGGTAATCGCGCCGCCCTTGAACGCAACGTTAAGCGCTTCGTTCATGCCTTTGGTTGCTGCCTCGGCGGTACGCACGTTGGCGCGAACCGAGACGTTCATTCCAATAAAGCCGCAAGCGCCAGAGAGCACTGCACCAATCACGAAACCAACCGCGGTCGCCTGATCCAGAAAAACCGCAATCAATATGGCCAACACCACGCCGACAATACCGATCGTTTTGTATTGCCTGGACAGGTACGCACCAGCGCCTTGCTCGATCGCTGCTGCGATTTCCATCATCTTGGCATTGCCGGTACTTTGGTTCAAAATCCAGGACCGCACTACAAAGCCATATACGACTGCGAGTACTCCGCAGCCCAAGGCAAAATAGAGGCCCAACGTAACGTTGCTCATGCTCTAAAGCTCCTTAAGAGTTTTCTCTTTAATACTTTTTATTCCGGCAAGGATATTTCCCTGCCGAGCACTAAAAAAAATGCCATACGCAGTATCCCGCAGATTCGCACTCAGAGGGAGTCTTTGTTTATTTGTTAAGATTAGGGTATTCACTAACTAAGCCCACCCGCGGAGCATCAATGAGTCTCGACAATGTCAAGCCTGGCAAAAAGATCCCTGAGTCTTTCAATGTAATTATTGAGATCTCGATGAATGCCGACCCCATCAAGTATGAGGTTGACAAAGAGTCTGGTGCCATCTTCGTAGACCGCTTCATGGGCACGTCCATGCACTACCCGTGTAACTATGGATATATCCCCAAAACCATCGCAGGGGATGGGGACCCTGTCGACGTGTTAGTGATTACTCCCTTCCCTGTAATCCCAGGTGTGGTGGTGCGATGCCGTGCGCTAGGCGTCTTAAAAATGACGGACGAAGCCGGTGACGACGCTAAATTACTCGCCGTACCAGAAGACAAAATTCTGCCAATTTATAGCCACTGGAAACAGGCTGCTGATATTCATCCAATGCGCCTGAACGCGATCCAACACTTCTTCGAACACTACAAAGATCTCGAAGAAGGCAAGTGGGTCAAGGTCCAGGGCTGGGGCGGCGTAACAGATGCACACCAAGAAATTCTTGATGGCATCGAGCGCTACAACGCCGAACGAAAGGGCTGATGCTTTTTTGTAAAAACGCTACATCGACTGCTTAAGCAAGGCCGCATAGTCGTCTGAGGTTGGGGTGCGCGGATTCGTTTTATGGCAATGATCGGCCATCGCCCCCTCGATTATCTGAGGAAACATCTCCGGCTTTACCCCCATCGCCGCCAAGCCGGAAGGCAATCCAAGGCGTTGGTTTAACGCTTTAATTGCTGGGGCCACCTCAGCAGGGCCACCCAACCCCATCGTTTGTGCCAAGCGCTCGAGCTTTTTACCCTTCTGCATCGACGCTTCGCTGGCATTAAACAAAATCACCGCCGGCAAAAACATCGCATTCAGCGTGCCATGATGCAGTTTTGGATTAATACCACCGAGTGCGTGACTTAAGCTGTGCACGGCACCCAAACCTTTTTGAAACGCCATCGCGCCTTGCGTGGACGCGCTCATCATATGAAAGCGCGCCTCACGATCATGGGGGGTGTTGGTGGCACGCTCAATGTGCCGCCACCCACGCCACAGTCCATCGAGCGCAATACCCTCCGCCGGGAAATTCAACGCCGATGACATAAACGTCTCACAACAGTGGGTGATCGCGTCCATGCCGGTTGCCGCAGTCAATAGTGCCGGCAAATCCAAGGTTAGCTCGGGGTCGCAAATCGCCGACTTTGGCACGATATGCGGCGACAACAAGCCTACTTTGCGGCCGTCATCCAAAATCAACATGGCGCCCCGGCCGACTTCACTTCCCGTACCAGACGTTGTCGGCACAGCGATGATTGGCGCAGTTGCTGCGGTGATGCGTGCCGTGCCGCCATTGACCGCAATAAAGTCTTTTAACGGCCCTGCGTGCGCTGCACAGACGGCAACAGCCTTGGCTAAGTCCATCGCCGATCCGCCCCCAACGGCGATCATTCCGTCGAACTTCCCCTGCTTGTACATCGCCAAGGCATCGCGCACAGCCGCCTCATGCGGATTGGGTGGCGTTTGGTCGTAGATCTGAACACTTTTGGGGTCTCTAAGCTGCGCCAAGACTCGATCAACCAAACCCGCCGCCCGCACACCCGCATCGGTCACCAGCATGGGTCGTTGAATGCCGACACGATCGCACTCAGACTGCAATACGTTGATCGCCCCGAAATCAAACTGTATCTGGGTGATGTAGTTAATCAACGCCATGTGTGGTCTCCGCTGTTCTGTGGTTATTCACTTGATCATAAATCATCTGAGGCTCACTCGGCCTCCCAGCCGAGAATCTCTGCGAGGCGCCTCACAACCCAGCCCGCCTCCAGCTCCGTCAGCCCAACATCTTGCGTCAGCAAGCCGCGATGGATGCGTTCGAGTACATCGGTCTGCGTAATCCCTAGCTCCCAGAGCTTGTTGCTGGCCTGTTCAGTCAACAGATTCGCCATATCCTCACACAAGTCATAGCGCGCATAGATATGCTCGCGCGAGGCGCTAGGCTTGATGCGTCCCGGCTCGACGAACAAGGCAATAAACGAGGGCGGGACGATGATCTGAAAGTCGTCAGACATCGCGCACGCTAAAACTTATACAGGACTGAAAGCACACGGGCTGAATTCCTAGGTTGGCAAATGATGCGTTGTTACACGATACTACGCAGAATAAGTGATTATTCGTAAGCAAACATGCCCAACCACTCTCCTACCCCTCGCGTCGAACACATTGCCTTGCCCGATGGGGCCCGCATCGAAGCCCATCGCGAAGGCGTGGGGATGCCACTGCTCCTCATTAGCGGCCTGGGTGGCACCGCAGGGTTCTGGCAGCCCTGCCTGCCCGCTCTCACACCACATCATCAAGTGCTGCGCCTGGATCAACGAGGCATCGCAAAAAGTAGCCGCGGCTCAGCTGCATGCACCATCGATCAGCTCGCAGACGACTGTTTAGCCGTATTGGACTATTTTGAAATTGACTCGGCTCTTATTGTGGGCCATTCAACAGGCGGTTGCATCACACAATCGATTGCCTTGCGTCATCCAGCGCGCGTACGTGCGTGCGTCATGAGCGGCGCCTGGGGAGCACCGAGTCGGCACCGACAAGAGCTTTTCTCGGTGCGTCGCGAGATGCTTCTTCACAACCCCGTGGCCTATGCCAGCTCTTCGGTGTTTATGGGTTACGACACCGCTTGGCTCAACGCGCACTGGGCAGTCCTAGAGTCTGCGATACGTAATGCTCCCCTGACACCCTCCGCCCAGCACATCGTGATGGAGCGCATTGACGCATTGACGGCTTACGATCAAAGCGCAGCGCTGTCAGCCATCCACGTGCCGCGGTTAGTACTCGGGGCACGCGACGATTTGATTGTGCCCGCCTTTTTGCAAGAACAAC
>CAIUZV010000165.1 GCA_903903735.1 uncultured beta proteobacterium
CGAAGCATTCGCCACACCGCGTCGGCTCGGGGTCAAGCTCAGCGCGGTCCTGAGTATCGCCCCCGATCAATCTTTCTCTGAAAAGCTCATGCCGGTCAAGGTTGGGCTCGATGCGAACGGCGGCGCGACGCCCGCATTGTTAAAAAAACTAGCCGCGAAGGGCTGGGAATCTATGGATGTCAGTGCGCTCGCACGCGAGTCGGATGGCAAACAAGAGTATCTCGTCGCGTCTGGCACAGCGCCCGGCGCAAAACTTAACGACGCACTACAAGGTGCGATCGAATCGAGTATTGCTGCGCTACCCATTCCCAAAGTGATGAAATATCAACTTGCGGATGGCGAAACCGCTGTCAAATTCGTGCGGCCCGCGCACGCACTGATTGCCCTGCTCGGCACAGAAATCATTCCAGCAACGATTCTTGGCCTTCAATCTGGTCGGCAAACATTTGGGCATCGATTCCTACACCCGAGTGCGTTAACGATTGAGAGCGCGGATAGTTACGAAACACAGCTTGCCCGCACAGGAAGAGTCACTGCAAGTTTTGCGCTGCGTCGCGCCCAAATCGCCGAACTGCTGCAGGCCCAAACGCTCAAGCTTCAAGCAAGCATCGGAACGGGTCCAGAAGTAGACGCTCTGCTCGATGAAGTCACCGCCTTGGTGGAAGCACCTGCGGTGTATGTTGGAACATTCGAAGAGCACTTTCTGGCCGTACCCCAGGAATGTCTGATTCTAACCATGCGTCTGAATCAAAAATATTTTCCTCTCTTCAACAAAGACACTGGCGCCCTCACCAACCAGTTTCTGATTGTCAGCAACATGCCGACCGATAAGCCTCACGCGATTATCGAAGGCAATGAGCGGGTCGTACGACCGCGCTTGGCTGACGCACAATTCTTTTTTGAAACCGATCGCAAAACTCCCCTACATGCGCGAGTCGCCCAACTCGACTCGATCGTCTACCACAACAAACTTGGCACACAACTAGAACGTGTCGGTCGTGTGCGCGCGATCGCAGCGCATATCGCCAAAACACTCGGCGCCAACACAACCCTGGCCGAGCGTGCCGCCGAACTTGCCAAAGCGGATCTCACGACAAACATGGTGGGC
This sequence comes from uncultured beta proteobacterium, assembly GCA_903903735.1. Taxonomy (GTDB): domain Bacteria; phylum Pseudomonadota; class Gammaproteobacteria; order Burkholderiales; family Burkholderiaceae_B; genus Zwartia. The sequence continues at coordinate 1,109 of CAIUZV010000165.1, forward strand.
GAGTTTCCAGAACTTCAGGGCATTATGGGCGCTTACTACGCCCGAGGTGACAACGAGGCCCCTCAAGTCGTGCAAGCACTCGCTGAGCAGTACCGCATCCGCCTAGATACTCCCATCACTGCAGCCAACATGATCGCCGCGATACTGTTTATCGCTGAGCGGGCAGAAACCTTAGTGGGGATCTGGGGAATAGGCTTAGCCCCCACTGGGGAGCGAGATCCTTTTGGCTTACGTCGGGCTGCGCTGGGCCTCATCAGCGCTTTCGAGCAGCTCACTGCAGGCGGAGTATTAAAAATACAAAACGCTGGTTCACTCTCCCTCGAAGATCTTCTTGCCACCAGTGCCAAACAATTCCCAGCTGGAACGCTCGCTGAGCAGACCCTCCCGGAAGTCCGAGACTTCATTCTCGAGCGCTTACGTAATCAGCTGATTTTGCATCACGATCGGCATGCCGTCGAAGCGGTGCTCGCTCTCACGCCACCACTGCACCAGGTTGTCGCGCGCGTCGTCGCTGCAGAAAAATTTGCACTTAGCTCCAGTGCTGCGAGTCTCGCTGCGGCGAATAAGCGGATTGGCAATCTCTTGAAAAAATCAGAAGGTCAACTGCCAGCTGTTGAAGTAAAGCTCTTGACTGAACCCGCCGAACAAGCCCTCGCCAAAGCGGTTGCTCAGGCCCAACCGATTGCACAGCAGCAATTTGAAGCGGGCGACTATGTCTCAGCCATGGATACACTTGCTCAAACAAGAGAAGCCGTTGATCTGTTCTTCAACGACATTATGGTGATGACCGATGACATCGCGGTGCGAAACAACAGGTTGGCGCTCCTTGATCAGCTGCATCGACTCATGAATCAAGTTGCAGATATCTCAAGGCTCGCCCCATGAAGCTCATCATTCTCGATCGTGATGGTGTGATTAACGAGGATAGCGACCAATACATTAAACACCCCGACGAGTGGCATCCTCTTCCCGGCAGTCTAGAAGCGATCGCACGACTGCATCAAGCTGGGTGGACGATTGCAATTGCCTCTAATCAATCCGGCCTGGCGCGCGGGCTGTTTGACATCACGGCGTTGACCGACATTCATCAAAAGTTTCGTAAGGCCTTAGCAACTCTCGGCGGGAATGTGGATGCTATTTTTGTATGTCCGCATGGGCCAGATGACAGCTGTCTGTGCCGCAAGCCACTTCCTGGCTTGTTTCAGGATATTGGTCACCGCTTCGACACGGCATTAGAGGGCGTACCTGCAATAGGGGACTCTCTGCGCGATCTACAAGCCTCGGCTACTGCAGGTTGCGTGCCGTGGCTTGTACAGACCGGCAACGGCCTAAAGACCGCAACCAAAGGCGGCTTACCCGCCGGCACGCGCGTGGCCAAAGATCTAGCCAACGCCGTGGACCAGATTCTGTCCGAGACCCATTAAATGATGCTTGCGATTCGCGCTACCGTTTTCACGTTGTTTCTAATCGTCACGGTTATTCCCTACGCCTTTGCCTGCATGCTTTGGTCGCCCCTATCCTTGAGCTGGCGCTACAAACTCACAATGGGTTGGCCTCGGCTCGCCGTCTGGGGAGCGAAAACAATTTGCGGTGTGCAATGGAAAATTCAAGGCTGGGAAAATCTCCCGAATGGACCTGCGATCGTACTGTCCAAACATCAGTCCGCGTGGGAGACCTTGTTTCTACCCTCCCACCTTCCGCGCGAAGTGTGTTTTGTTTATAAGCGCGAATTACATCGTGTCCCGTTTTTTGGTTGGGGACTCGCGTTGCTAGCAATGATCCCTATCGACCGCAGCAAAGGTCGCGACGCCTTTGAACAGGTCGTTAAAGTGGGCCAAGAGCGCTTAAACGAAGGTCGCTGGCCGATATTGTTTCCCGAAGGCACCCGTATCGCTCCCGGAAAGACAGGACGCTTCAAAATGGGCGGTGCACTGCTCGCGACGCGCACCGGCGTTCCCATTATTCCCATCGCACACAACGCGGGCGAATGCTGGCCTCGCAATGCCTTCATCAAACGACCAGGTTGCATTACAGTATCTATTGGACCCGTCATTGAATCAACGGGTCTGACGCCAGAACAATTGAATGAGAAAGTTCAAGCCTGGATTGAAGGTGAAATGCAACGATTAAACCCTGAGCGCTATTCGACATAACAATGAGTCAGCTCGAGCTTTTGCTTTCCGGTAAAGATAGCCCCAAGCCTAGCTGGACCATTGCGCCCGCAACAATTCCTCTTGGCGCTAAGTGGCGCGTCGTACATCATGGCGATCAGTCGGTCGGCTTCATCTTGATGCGCTCGCGCCGCCGCAGCATTGGCTTTGTCATCCTCGACGAAGGCTTGCGTGTCACAGCCCCGAACTGGGTCACCCTTTCGCAAATCGATGCAGCCGTCATCGAAAAAATGTCTTGGATTCTATCTAAACTTCAAGATTGGCAATCGCGCAAACAACGCCTAGCGATGGCAGAGACACGCTGGCAATCGGGAGGAGAACTCCCCTACCTGGGATGCCGCATCGTGATGCGAAGCGGTGTACCCGGACCACACGTCCCGCACGGTGCGCCTTACTTTGAAGGCGATGCGAATGCACCGCAAGCGGGACAAGCGCTTTGGCTGCCCTTACCAAACGATGCCGATACCCATCGCATGCGCGATATGACTCAGGCTTGGCTACAGTCGCGCGCCGCAATGTGGTTTGATGTGCGCATCAAACACTTCCTCGCAAGCACTGGGTTAACGATTCGACGATGGCGACTATCGTCTGCCGCGACCCGCTGGGGCTCTTGCACCAGCGATGGAAACATTATGCTGAACTGGCGACTCATCCACTTCTCACCTATGGTGATCGACTATGTCATTGCCCATGAGCTCGCACACCTACGGGAAATGAATCATAGCCAAGACTTTTGGTCAGAGGTTGAGCAACTCTACCCAGACTTTCATCTGGCTAAAAATATACTTCGACACCATACTCCTGACGGCATCCCCGATATCTAACCGTTAGGACGAAGGGTTATCATGGAAACTACCTTTTCCTTATTTTATGTTGGCTACCCCGAGGTCTCATTATGCGAATTCTTCACACCATGCTGCGCGTCGGCAATCTCGATCGCTCCATCGAGTTTTACACCAAAGTATTAGGGATGCGCGTACTGCGCAGTACCGAATACCCCACTGGTCGCTTCACCAACACGTTCGTCGGTTATCAAGATGAACGCGACGGACCCGCACTAGAGCTCACGTATAACTGGGACACCTCGGCTTACGATCTTGGCACTGGCTACGGCCATATTGCCTTGCAAGTTGAAAACGCATACGAGGCGTGCGACCGCGTCAAAAAACTAGGTGGCAAAGTCACACGTGAAGCCGGTCCGATGAAGCATGGCTCGACGGTCATCGCCTTCGTTGAAGACCCGGACGGCTACAAAATAGAATTTGTGCAAAAGAAATTCGACTAACGTGCTTTGATCGAACAGATGCTACTGTCTACATGAAAATCGTTATCGCTCCGGATTCGTTCAAAGAGTCACTGTCTGCGCCAGACGTTGCGTTGGCGATCGAACGAGGCATTAAGCGCGCAGCGCCTCACGCAACTGTCGTGCGCGTGCCGATGGCAGACGGCGGAGAAGGCACGGTTGAAGCGATCTTAGGTGCAACAACCAGTGAACGCCGTATCAATACCGTGCTTGATGCTCTTGGGCGCCCGATCGAGGCCTCATGGGCGCGATTACCTGAAGAGAGCGCGGTCATAGAAATGGCGTGCGCCGCCGGCTTAGAACACATTCCCGCTGCCGAGCGCGATCCACTACGCGCAACGAGCTACGGCGTCGGGCAGCTGATCAGTCATGCCCTTGACTCCGGCGCACAGCATATCGTGTTGGGCCTTGGCGGTTCGGCAACCAATGATGCGGGCGCTGGAATGCTCGAAGCGCTTGGACTGCGTTTTCTGGATGCGCAGGGCAACCCTCTTGCACGCGGCGGGCTCGCACTGGCACAACTAGCCAAGCTAGACGCCAGCGCGCTTGACCCCCGCCTGGCTGATATTCGCGTCACGATTGCGTCCGATGTGAATAATCCGCTGTGCGGCCCCAAGGGTGCCTCAGCAATCTTTGGACCGCAAAAAGGCGCAACCCCCGCTCAGGTACAAGCGCTCGATGCAGCGCTCGCACATTTTGCAACGCTATGCACTCAAACCCTGGGTCGCGACATGCGCGACGCACCAGGCTCCGGTGCCGCGGGCGGACTCGGTTTTGCTGCGCACGCGTGGTTGCGCTCGACATTCAAGCCAGGCGCAGAGGTCGTGGCACAGATTGGCGGCTTAGCGCATGCAATTGAAGGTGCAGATTTAGTCATTACGGGCGAGGGCCGCATGGATGCGCAAACCTTGCTTGGCAAGACCCCAATGGGCGTCGCGCAGATCGCCAAACGTGCGGGCGTTCCGGTTATTGCAATCGCGGGGTCGTTGGGCGATGGCTACCAAGCTTTGTATGAAGCGGGTATCCATGCGGCGTTTAGTCTAGCCTCAGGGCCTTGCACACTCGCCGATGCTTGTCTGAACGCCTCCGCACTCCTCGAGGATCGCGCACAAGACATCATCCGTGTGTGGCTAGCCAGCCGCCTAAGCGCGAACGCCAGCAGTAAATAGCGCGTCCGTCATCCCAACGAAGCCAGCGACTGAAACCTGCTCTGCACGCCAAGTTGGCAGAACGCCGAGCGTCTCCCAAGGAATGAAGGCTGTCCACTCACCCAGGACCCCTCTGAGCATTTTGCGACGCTGAGAGAACGCGCGCTGCACGACTGTCGCGAAGAGCTTTTCATCTAGCGCTTGTAAACGCTCTGCGCCTCGTGGAATCATTCTTACAATTGCGGAAGTGACGCGCGGCGGTGGGTCGAAAGCCTCGGGCGCAACATCAAATAGTTTGTGTATCTGGTAGCGGTACTGCAACATGACACTCAGTCGGCTGTAATCTGAACCACCCGGCTGCGCCACCATCCTATCCACAACCTCTCGCTGAAGCATAAAGTGCTGATCGCGCACCTGATCGGCACAATCAACCAAAGCAAAGAGTAAGGGACTAGAAATGTTGTAGGGCAAGTTGCCAACAATACGCAATGCCTGACCGAACTGGCGGAAGTCTACCTGCAAGGCATCGGCCTCAACGACAGTCAGTCGATCAACAGAAAAACGCTGTCTGAGTCGAGCAGCGAGATCGCGGTCTATTTCAATTGCCGTGAGTTTTTCAAGCTGGCCAAGCAAGGGCGCTGTTAACGCTGACAGTCCGGGCCCGATTTCAATCATCACATCGTCACGTTTAGGTGCAATCGCCCTCACGATGGCATCTACGACCGCCAAATCTACCAAGAAATTTTGGCCGAAACGTTTGCGTGCCTGGTGTGCAGTCACGCGTTAATTCCTATTCAGCCGCTCAGTTTTCTCAAGACGGTTGTCGATGTAAGCCTGATTACGCACCCGCTGCAACCATGAATCAAACTCGGCATCAGAGCGCTTCATAAACAGTCGTTGACGGACTTGGTTACGCAAATATTGCTCTGACATGTCCTGTGTACGGCGAGCGTCAACAATGATCAGATGCCAACCAAACTGACTCTGCACCGGTTGACTCACCTCGCCTATCTTCAACGCATTCATCGCTTTCTCGAAAGGCGGTACGGTTTCACCTGGATTCAACCACCCTAGGTCGCCACCCTGCGGCGCAGATGCGTCATTCGAGAATCGCTTAGCTAAGTCACCAAACGACTCGCCATCCTGCACAATCCGCCGACGTATATCGGTTAACCGTTGACGCGCAACGTCATCGGTCATGACTGCCGAGCTCTTTAACAAAATATGACGGGCTTGTGTTTGCTGAACCGGCATCGGTCCTTTCGGTAGCTGAGCATCCGGGCCCGTCGGTGAGGGCGGTGGCGGAGCCTGCTGCGCTTGCGGCGGAGGCTCGCCCCCCGCACGCCCGACTACCTTAAGAATATGAAAACCATTTGGACTTTGAATAATATTACTGAGTTGCCCATCTGGCACGTTCGCAACCGCTTTGAGGAATAGGTCTGGCCACCCATTCAGGGGACGCACGCCAAGATCACCTCCTCGACTGGCTTCTGGCCCATCCGATGACTCTTTAGCGACGCCTTCAAAGCTCGCTCCCTTACGCACTCGTGCCAACAAATCCTGCGCCTTTTTGCGTAAAGCGGCCACCTCTTCAGTAGAGGCCCCTTCAGGTACCCGCACTAAAATCTGTGCAATCCCCATAATCGCAGGCTGGACAGCTTTGGGTTTTGGTGGCGGCGGCGGCGGAGCTGGCGCGGGTGTTGGTCGGACTGCAGGCAACCCACCGGCCTCACGGGCCTTTTGTTCACGCAAGAAGGCATCCACCTCAGCATCGGTAATCAAAATCGTGCGGTCAACGACTAGTTGTCGGAGTCTTTCCAGCAACAACTCGCGACGAATGAGGTTTTCATAGTCAGTCCATGGAATACCTGACGCTTGTAATTGCTGCCGCACTTGAGCAACCGTCGCGTTATTACGCTTGGCAATCGTCTCAATTGCATTATTGATCATCGCGGGGGTGATCTGGATATTGAGACGACGGCCCTCTTGTAACTCAAGCTTTTCAGTAATCAAGCGTTGCAGAACCTGAGGCTCCAGAACATTGTCTGGCGGCAGCTGCATCCGCTGCCCCGTCAAATCGCGCTTGGCCAACCGCACGCGCGCATCAAGCTCGCGCCGAGTAATCACCTCTTTGTTGACCACAGCAATAATCGTGTCGGCATCGCGCTCTGCCCCAGCCGCAGCAGCCTTGGAAGGTACAGTCTGAGCTGCCGCCCCACTCGTTGCAGGCTGCGCAAAAACAGAAGTCCCTAGCGTCGCGCCTATACATAGTCCAATAAGCGTCGCCCAACAACGGAAGGTTTTAACTGCTTGCATCATTCGTACCTTTCAAATTTACTCACGCTCCGAACCGGCGGATTAATTGGCTCATAATCAGGAATACTGCGCCCAATAATGCCCATGGGGTTTTGACCCAAGTTGCCCAAACCGCCTAGCTCTAGCTGGAAAAATACTGCACTATTCGTTTGATCTACGCTGACCACATACCGCTGGAACACAACACGCCCGGTCCAGCAACAATCACCTTTGTACTCCAGACCCACCACGCCTTGCGTAACTTTCGGCATGGCAATGATATTCGATGAATCAAGCAAACTGGGGGCGTGCAGTTTATTAAAGGAGTAGTCTACGCGCCCGATCGAGTACCACTTTTTTGTCAATGGCCACTGGAAACTTGCACTCGCCTGATTTTGCCCCTGCGTCTGATATAGGGCGTCCGGTGATGGATTCACCTGATATCGATAGGACAAGGCCAGTGTGGCGAGGCGCTGAGGACGCCAACGGCTAATAATCTGAGCGCGACTAAATTCACTTTTGTAAGGGTTGTACTGTAATAAGGACGACAAATTAAGAGTGTCGGTCAGTGCCGCGCCGCTACCAATCAGAAATTGAGACTTCGTGTTGGTGCGGGGCTCCTGAAATGGCAAGGTGACGTACTGATCCTCGAAGTAAAACTGCTGCGCGACGGATAATTGCAAGCGCTCAAAGCCGCTATTCGCATCGAGCCAACGGCTCGTCAGGGCGAATGTAGCTTGGTTTGCGTTCGCAATACGATCAAAGCCCGCGAAGATGTTTTCCTGGAAGGCCGACGAGAAACTGAAATCGGCCATCGTCGTGTCGTAAACGGGGAGCTGTGACTGATCTCGGTAAGGCACTCTCAAGTAATAGGCGCGGGGCTCTAGAGTTTGTAACGCCGCTTTACCAAAGAATGTCGTGTCACGCTCGAAGGTCATCCCAGAGTCTAACGACATAATTGGCAACACACGAGAGTTCGACGCCTGCCCATAACCATACCAATTCTCGAGCCCAAACCATTCGGTTTGATATTGCGCCATACTCAGTGCGACTTTAGGTGTGATATACCAACCGGGCTTGACGATCGGATAGGCGATCGAGTTATACGATAACGCGCGCTGGCCGTCAGGCTTCCAGCGCAACGACCCCATGGGACCATAGGCGAAGCGTTGATCAATCGGCATCTCAAATTTGGTTAATGTGTTTTGGCTCTGTATGTCAAAACCACCAAAGTCAAAACGCCCGCCATTAATCGCGTATTCAGGTACCTTGTTGTATTGGGGGGTGACAAATGAACCGCTTGGCCGAATCGTCTGAAACGTCACCACCTGCGCTGAAGTGTTCCAGTACTCGTTTGCCCAACCTGTTCCTACTTGGCGCGGCAACGCAGTCACGGTGGCTTGGTTTATTCCAATACTGGCGAAGTCTTTGAAATAGTTATCGTCCGACACGCCACTCACGTTGTAGCCGCCAAAGAACCCATAGCCAAAACGCTGACCGTACTGAGCGGAATACAACCATCTATCCTCGCCCGTCTGAATATCGCGGGGCAAATACGTGCCGGCCATTACGCCGGAATAACTCTCGCCCATGTAGCGCAACTCATTACCCAATTGTGCGCCGCGCTTTGTCATGGTGCGTAACTGCGCAGTCATATCGTAATTCGGTGCAATGTTGAAGTAGTACGGTTGGGTGTAATCGAAACCCGTGTTTGTTGTATTGCCAAACGTTGGCAGCAACAAACCACTCTTGCGCTCTTTCTTGATTGGGAAGGTCAAGTACGGGGACGCTAGGATAGGAACGTCTTTGAAGTACAGCACACCATTGCGCGCCACGCCTTCGTTTGCGGCGTAATCTAAATCAAGCTTCTCAGTCTCGATATACCAAGAGGGCTGCGGACATGGACAACCACTGTAGGTCACGTCCTTGATACTCATCTGGTTTTTATTGAAGACATCCGCCCACGATCCAACGCCCGCGCCGCCATTGTCAATCCAAAAGTTAGGCTGATCAACACTGGCAGTGCCATCTTCAGCGTTATAAATGACGCTGGTTCCAGTAATGACGTTTCCGTCCCGAATCAAACGCGCGTTCGTTTGTGCATCTAGAACGTTGGTGGTTTTGTTGTAATCAATCACATTAGCGCGCAGCACCGCATCTTGGCGGCGCATTGCCGCATCGCCGATCATGCGCACATTACCCTGGGCGTCCCCATGCATCTCGCGCGCCTCAAGAAAACCTGGCATTTGGTTTTCAGCTGGAACGAAACGATCAAGCTTCGGCGCCACTCGCAACCCTAACAACTGCACCTTAGGGGGCGCGGGAGGGGCAGCAGCGGGCTTAGGAGCAGGCTTAGGCACGGGTTTGGCTGCTGGCTTGGGTGCGGGCTGAGCCGCCGGCTTGGCTGCAGGCTTAGCTGCGGGTTGAGTCGACGCTTGTGCCGTTTTCACGGCAGCGGGCTTAGCTGCAGGTTGAGTTGCCGGCTTGGCTGCTGGCTTAGCTGCTGGTTGGGTTGTCGGCTTGTTGGCAGGGTTGGTATTCGCCGTCCCTTGAGCCGGTTGTGTCTTTTTTGGGGGTGCTTTCTTGGGAGGCGCCTGCCCGGAGGCCGCCTGATTAGGCGCATCGTCTGGGATTGTCTCGGTGTTTTGGGCCTGTGCAGCCCCCACACTTATCCCCAAGATCGCTGCGAGAAAAAGTCGAGCAAAAAGAAACAGCACGCTTTAAACAGTCACCTATTCAGGGCAGTTTTGCCCAAAGTTTGTCGTCAAAATCCGGCAAACCCTCGCCGCTTAGGCGCTATTATAGTTCGGATACAGTCAAACTTAGGGTTTTTCAGACAATGTCAGATCAAAGAATACCATTATTAGTCAACTGGTTAAAGCAAATTCCTCAGAAACTAGGTATAAAAGTTGACACCCTTGCACCCGCTTCGAGCGACGCCAGTTTTCGGCGCTATTTCAGGATCGCCTCTGCGACCGGGACCTTGGTGGTCATGGATGCCCCGCCACCAAAGGAAGACTGCCGCCCTTTTGTAGACATTGCCGAGCGGTTAGCGCACGTAGGATTAAATGTTCCAGCAATCATTGAAAAAGACCTAAATCAGGGTTTTCTACTGCTTTCTGACCTTGGGCCGACAACTTATTACGACAAAATCCTGCAAGGAGTAGAGGATTCCACTCTACAAAAAATGTATCGTGACGCCCTCGCAGCACTTGTGCGCATGCAGGCCGCCAACCACCAAGGACTGCCTTGCTACGACGCACCCCGCCTCAAAGAGGAGCTAGGCCTTTTCACTGAGTGGTACACAAGCATCCACTGCAAAACCACCCTGGCACCCGAGACCTTGCAGGCACTCGATAGCGTGTTCGACTTGTTGGTCAAACACAACGCAGCCCAACCACAGGTGTTCGTACACAGAGATTTTCACTCGCCCAATTTAATGTTGTGCGAAGACGCAAGATTCGGGACCAACCCAGGCATACTCGATTTTCAAGATGCAGTCGCGGGCCCTATCACCTACGACCTCGCCTCGATCGTCATGGATGCCAGAACCACCTGGGAAGAGCCACAACAAATAGACTGGGCTATTCGCTACTGGGAGCAGGCGCGTAAAAATAATCTGCCAGTGCCCGCCGACTTTGCGGACTTTCATCGAGATTACGAGTGGATGGGCCTACAGCGTAATCTTCGTATTTTGGGGGTCTTCGCTCGGTTAAATCACCGTGACGGCAAGGCGGGCTATCTGGCACACATACCGCGCGTCAATCAATACGTGCGGCAAGTGGCGGGACGCTACATTGCCTTCAAGCCCTTGATCCGCGTTCTGGATCAATTGGACCAAGTTCAAACAAAAGTGGGATACACGTTCTAATGCGCGCAATGATTTTGGCGGCAGGCCGGGGCGAACGCATGCGCCCCCTAACCGATCATCTTCCCAAACCACTGCTGCCAGTGGCCGGCAAACCACTCATCGTTTGGCATCTTGAAAGGCTCGCTGCGGCCGGGATCACCGATATTGTGATCAACCATGCCTGGCTCGGAAAGCGCATAGAACAAGCGCTTGGCGATGGCTCCGATTTCAACGTGCGAATTCGCTATTCACCCGAAGCCGTCGCCCTAGAAACAGCAGGAGGAATCGCCACAGCGGGCCCACTGCTTGGCACCGAGCCCTTTTTAGTTATCAACGGGGACATCTGGTGCGACTGGGATCCACTCGCTGCCCATGCAATTTCCGAGCAACTACGCCAAACCGGGCAGCTCGCCTGGCTACTCCTAGTCGACAACCCAGAACATCATCCACAAGGTGACTTTGTCCGACTCAATGATGGTCATTTAAGCGACCAAACTGGTGTGCGTAAAACTTTCTCTGGAATTGGCGTCTACCAGCCAGCGCTTTTTGCAAATACAGTAGTGGGTCAACCCGCCAAACTCGCGCCCCTTTTGCGTGCGGCCATGGCAGATAAGAAGATCATTGGCGATCTGCACACGACCTTTTGGCTGGATGTCGGCACGCCCGAACGTCTAGCGGCGTTAGAATACAGACTTAAGCAGCAACTCTAACTCTCCATGGTCATCCGCGTTCAAGCAAAACGTGCGGTTTTCAAACCCGCCCCCTACGACACGCGACGGCGTCCGCGTCGCATACCAAGCTGGCTCATCATCCTGCTACTAGGTGTCCTACTAGGTGGCGGTGGCGTGCTTTTTCTGCAAGCAAGCTATGGAGCGAAGCGCCTCACGAGTGAACAGGCGCAACAACTGCTGGATGAACTAAAACTCGTCTCGGCCGAGAGACAAGCTTTGCAGACGCAAGTGGATAATCACGCCCGCTCTCTAGAGGGCGAGCGCGAATTGAATGCGGGAATCATTAAAAACCTGCGCGAAGAGCTCTCGACCGCTCAGGCCATTATTGCGCCCATGAGAGAACAATTGAATCTCATTGTTCAAACACTACCCTTCGATCCTCGCTTTGGCGTTGTGGGCGTCAGCACGAGCACCTTTACGCAAGCAAAACAAGGCGGGCAGTTATCCTATTTGATCTGGTTGCTGCGCGCAAAACCAGAGAAACAAGACTTCACCGGTTGGCTCGAACTCTCTTACGAAGGACGCTGGCCCACCGGACGCGTTGAAACCATTCCGTCGCCTCGCATCGCAGTGCAATTCAATCACTATTTGCCAGTGAGTGGCGTAGCAAACCTACCCGAGGGCTTTGTCGTACAGCGCGTCAACGCCAAGATTCTTGCTCAAGACGGTAAGCGGCAGATCACCTGGCGCGTTTTACCCGTCCAAGCGCAATAGCGACCGGAATCGTGTCGCATACCAGCCTCTCTGTCGGTCACACGCCCGCATGGCATCCGACCAAACGACTGCTCTTGCTTCTTGCGCTCGGCTTATGTATTCATGCCGTGTTCGCGACCCTGCTGACGCTCTCTGTTGATGAGGCACATTACGCCTACTATGCCGTCCGCCTAGATTGGAGCTACTTTGATCATCCCCCGCTCGTGGGTTGGGTGCAGTGGCCGCTTGTTGCGCTGGGCGCACCAGATGCCATCCTTCGTTTTATTCCTCAGGCCCTGTGGCTAGTCGCTTGTTTACTCGCACGCAGGCTCGCTCTCGACATCAATGCGCTAGTGCCTGCCTGGAATTACTCCGCAACAGCAAAAGAAACTGCGGGTCTCTGGGCTGTCGTCCTTATGCTCTGTGCGCCGCTCATGCATGTGCTGGCGGTGGGTTTACTGCCCGACACCTTGCTCATGGTGTTGACCTTGCTGATTATGCAAAGCACGCTCAGGCTCGCTGTGGCCCCACTCGACAGCCAGCACTCGACGCTGAAGCACTGGCTCGCACTTGGCGCACTACTCGGCTTGGCAGGACTGTCGAAGTACACCGCAATCATCCCAGCACTGACCGTGATCGCATTGTTGATCCGCGCGCATGGGATCACTCTTCTGCGCAAGCGAGGCCCTTGGCTTGCGGTAGCCCTAGCCCTGCTGATCGTCACGCCAGTTTTCGTTTGGAACGCCCAGCGCGACTGGATCTCCTTTGCCTATCAACTTGCCCACGGAGGTGGTGGCACCTGGCGGCTTCGGCGCCTCGCAGCCTTTATTGGTATCCAACTCGTGGCCTACGGTCCATTACTCGCAATGGGGACCTATCTCTGCCTGCGCGACATCATCAGACAGAAAAAATGGCTAGTAGCGGGCCTAACGTTGTTTTTTATCTTTCCTTTTTGTATCACCGCGTCGCTCTCTGGTGGCGGCAGCCTGCCACACTGGACCGCCCCAGCCTGGGTCGCCATCATCCCATTTGCTGCAAATGCCATCGCTGCGCATTGGGCAAGCGGCAAGCAGTTCTGGATTCGCGCATTCGTCCGAGTACAAGTAGCCATCTGCCTTCTCGCATTTGCCCTGCTTTTCTTTGTCGGGATTCCGGGTATTGGTCAAGATCACCCCTGGGGGAAAAAGAATCCACTCGCCGACATGTGGGGCTGGGATAGTGCGGGCGCGCTCGCCCAAACACTCAGCCAGGAACTCAACATCCCTTCTGTGTCTGTCCGCAATTGGACACTCGCGAGCCGAATGGCCTGGTACGCAAAACCCCTCACAACCTTTGTCTTAGACAAGCGTTTTGACCAATTTGACCTTTGGTTTGGGGAAATACCCACCGGGGCAGACAGTCTTTTTGTAAACTGGTCACAAATGCGCTTTGACCTGCCCACTCAACCAGGTGGCTTTGAATCGTGCACGTTAGTGAAGCAACTCGACATTCAACGACTTGGGCGTTCGATTTCAGATTTCAAGTTTTATCATTGCCGCAACTGGGGTGCTACCCCGAATCCAAAATAGACCTCGTTCAGTGAAAAAAACCTTTAAAGCAGTCTGGCCTTATCTGCGTATCGTTTTGTCTTTGCTTCTGCTTTGGCTTGCTGCACGCAATATTGATTGGCAAGCACTGAGAGAAACCAAAATAGCGATCAAACCAGGCTGGTTTGTCTTAGCGTTGGCCCTACTCGTTTTAGCGAACCTGCTCGCAGTCGTGCGCTGGGGCTGGATTATGCGCAGCATGGGTTTGCGCCAACCCATCTGGCGTTACATCACACTTTACTTCGCCGGCGGACTCATCAATCAAGGCCTACCAAGCACCATTGGCGGGGATAGCTATCGCGCAGTAGAGGGCAGTCGATTAGGCACCGTTCGGCAGCGTAACGTCGGCCAAGCAGCCGGCACGCGCACCCCCACACTGTCCGAGGAGCTCCATCAACCGATCGATCTCAACCGCGCCCCACCTCGCTTACGCCTTGGGTTCATCAGCGTTGCGCTCGATCGCGGACTTGGCCTGATTGGTAATAATATTTTGGGCGCCCTAGGACTCATACTCGGCGGGGCCATGATCGCGCCCTGGGGAGAGTCTCTGGGATGGTGGGCGCTTGGTGCGATGGTCGCTGGAGCGGCGCTTGCGAGCCTCATGCTTGGCTCACCGCGTACGCGCCTCTGGATTCAAGCAATTCTCTCAAAACTCGGGATGCCCGAGGCAATGCCAGGGCTCAAAACAGCACTGGGCTGGCCAACGATCTTGCCCCAATTGACGATCTCCATCTGCACGCACATGATTGCACTCACGGCATTCTGGTGCTGCCTGCAGGCATTTGGCACGACAGCCCCCTTTTCCGCGCTGATGGTCGGACTGCCCGCGCTCGGCTTGTTAATGATGCTGCCAATCAGCATTTCGGGTTGGGGGTTGCGTGAGGCCACGTTATCCACCACTCTTGTACTCTGGGGTGTCGACAGTGGTATCACCGTGCTCGCCTCCGTCAGTTTTGGTATTGTGACGCTTGTGACTTATCTACCCGGCGCGCTATCGCTACTGCAGCGACGGCGCCAAGACGATCTCAACACAACACATTAAACTACGACCCCATGAGCCTAAGCGTCGACACCATGCGCACCATCGACCACCGGGTCGGTGTGCCCCTATGCGCCCTATTTAGCCCCATTGTGGCTCTGCTTGACTGGGTGACCTTGCTCATCAAGGGTCCTGCGGGCGCGCCACGCCGCCTGCTGTTTATCGAACTTTCTGAAATGGGCAGTGCCATCATTGTGGACCCCGCCATGCGCGAGGCACAGGCACGAGGCGCTGAGATATTTTTTCTAATTTTTAAAAACAACCGTGCCAGCCTCACTCTGCTTAATACGGTCCCGGCTGAGAATATTTTTACGATCGATGCCAGCTCAGTACTGACCCTGATCCGAGACACAATCAAATTTTTGTTTCAAGCACGTGCGCGCAATATTGACACCGTAGTGGATCTCGAACTGTTCTCACGCTTTACCGCCTTGCTCACTGGCCTATGCGGCGCGCGCAAACGTGTGGGCTACCATATCTTCCACGGCGAAGGCTTGTGGCGCGGCACGATGCTCACACACAAAGTGCATTACAACCCACACATTCATATTGCAAAGAATTTTTTGTCGCTCATCCATGCTGCCTTCGCGACGTCTACCGAGCAGCCCTACAGCAAGATACACATCCCAGACTCGGCGATTCGTATTGCGCAAGCGACCATCGACCCCACTGTCCAGCAAACCGTGCTGGGACGCATCGAAGCACTTGCCTCACAGGCCCAGCGTCCCTTCAAACACGGCATGCAACCGCTGCTTCTGGTCAATCCCAACGCAAGTGAACTCTTGGTACAACGCCGCTGGGCGCCCGAAAGTTTTTCAGCACTAATCGTCGCACTGGTTCAGCAATGGCCCGATTGCTTAATCCTCATTACGGGATCTCCCTCCGAGCATGCTTACGTTGAAAATGTTCGCCTCGGTGCCAACGTGCCTAATGCCTTGAACTTCGCGGGGCAAGTTAGTTTCGGGGAACTGCCCGCACTGTATACGCTTGCAGATGTGATGCTCACCAACGACTCAGGCCCAGGTCATTTTTCATCGGTAACAGGTCTACACACTGTCGTCCTGTTCGGACCCGAAACACCAGCGCTTTATGGCTCGCTCGGAAAATCTATTCCCATCACTGCGCAACTCGCCTGCTCACCTTGTGTGAGCGCAGCCAATCATCGCAAGACTCCCTGCTCAGACAATGCCTGCATGCGTGCGATCACTGTTGAACAAGTCATGCAAAAAATGATTGTGCAATTTACGGCATCGCGTGCATGACAGCGCCTTCGCGTACGCGAAGCGCGATGGGCGCTCTAGCAACAGTTCAAAAAAAGGACTTTTTGTGGTGTCTCGTGCCGCTGCTGTGTTGGGCACTCTGCTGGCTGCTGTTCCCCGAGCCCGGCCTCTTCCTATTTCTAAATCAAGCCGCGCGCGTGTTGCCAGACATGGCGTGGGTTACCTTCAACATGCTTGGTAATGGCTGGAGTGTTTACGCTCTGCTTTCACCTCTACTCGTTTTCGCCCCACGCCTACTACTAGGCGGGCTCTTCGCAGGCGCAATCGCCGGCGCGCTATCCCGCTGGCCCAAGCATGTCCTTGAAATGCCTCGTCCGGCAGGCGTTCTAGATCATGCTAGCTTTTATATTTTAGAACGCCCCCTGACCTCGTTTGCCATGCCTTCAGGGCATACGCTCACTGCATTTGCGGCACTATCGGGAATTTATTTTGCAATGGACCGCAATCGTCGCGGACCCTTTTTTTGGTTATTTATCTTGGCTGCATTTGGAGGGTTCGCACGCATCGCCTTGGGTGCGCACTGGCCTTCAGACGTATTTGCCGGTGCGGCACTTGGGATTTTTGGCGGCATACTCGGCGGCCATTTCAGTAACCGCCTTCCTGCCTCGGTACTGCATGACGCTTCATGGCTATTACGTGCAATCGGACTCGCTGCGGCGCTATGCGCCTACATACTTTTGACGAGCAAGATCGATTTCAACATTGCCGAGCCCGTTCAGTTCGTCCTAGCTTTCATCGCACTCACAAGCGTCTTGATATTTTTTTGGCGAAGCTTTCGCTCCGCCACACCTCACAGCTAACCCAACACTACTTCTGGCCAGTCTCAGCCTTGTAACGCGCCAGATTCTCGGCGTTGGGTGGGTATAGACCAGGCAGCGCCTGCCCATTTTCAACTTGTTTCATGATCCACACTTCCAGTGCCTCTTGCGACGCAGCGCTCGCAACCACATCATCAAGGAACGCAGCGGGAATCAAGACAGCGCCATCGTCGTCAACGACCACGACATCACCAGGAAACACTGCAACACCACCGCAACCAATCGGCTGCTGCCAATCGACAAAGGTCAAACCGGCTACGGATGGCGGAGCCGCAGCGCCGGAGCACCACACAGGCAAGCCAGTACCCAAGACACCCGCCAAATCGCGCACCACACCATCGGTGACCAATGCAGCAACTTTTTTCTTGGCCATCCGCGCACACAGGATGTCTCCGAAAATTCCCGCATCCTGCACGCCCATCGAATCCACGACGGCAATACAGCCTTCCGGCATATCTTCAATCGCGGCACGTGTCGACTTAGGAGAAGACCACGACTCCGGTGTTGCCAAGTCCTCTCGGGCGGGCACAAAGCGTAAGGTAAATGCACGTGCAACCAAACGGGGCTGACCGCTACGAATCGGCTTAGTCCCTCGCATCCATACGTTGCGTAAACCCTTTTTTAACAACACGGTAGTCAATGTTGCGGTAGAAATTCCAGCAAGAATATCTTTTACTTTTGGATCGAGTTGCATATTGACCATGACGGGTCTCCGAATGCGTTAAATGAAATTAGAAAATAGGTAAACGAGCAGATCGCGCTATTTCAAAGCGGCGAGTTTCTTTTCCTGGCGCGTTGTTAAGCGTGCGATATCTGCAATATCTTGACCACTAAGCTTCGGACCAGGCTTACGGATGGCCGCTGAAGCGATCGCCCCGCGTTGGGCAAGAATATGTTTACGCACGGCGAGGCCGACGCCCGCCTGCTGCTCGTACTTGGCCAAAGGCAAATAACAGTCAAAGATGTCGAAGGCACGCTCGACATCACCGGCGGCAAACGCCTTGCATACATCGACCATCATCTCGGGATACGCGAAACCAGTCATCGCGCCGTTCGCACCCCGCACAAGCTCTTCTGGCAAGAACAAACCACCGCCATTACCGGTCAAGATAGAAATCTTTTGCAAATCTCCCTTTTGGATTGCCTGACACACCGCAGACAACTTACCCAAACCTGGCCAGTCTTCGTGTTTGAGCATGACACAACGAGGAGAGTTTTTAAGGATGCGCATGACGACCGCAGTTGACATCTGCACACCAGTGGACGTGGGGTGATCCTGCAAACACCAGGGAACTTCTGATCCCAAGGTCTCATTGACCATATCAAAATAGCTACAAATTTGATCATCTGTGCGCAAACCCGCGGCCGGCGCAACCATCACACCCGCGGCGCCCATGTCCATCACACTTTTGGTGAGCTCACCCATCGGAGCAAAACCCGCAGCCGAGGCCCCCACCACGACAGGCACCTTACCCTGCACGCGCGCAAGAACTTGACGTACAAACACACGCGACTCATCGGCGGTCAGTTTGGTCGCTTCTCCCATAATGCCTAAGATAGTCAAGCCCGTGACACCGCGCTCTAGGCAAAAGTCCACCATTCGATCCGTGCTTGCCAAATCGAGTTCTCCGCCGTCCTTGAAAGGCGTCACAGTAATGAGATACACCCCATTTGCGGAGGGATTAAAAGCATTAACGTTCGTATTCACATTCGTTCCTTGTTTGCGGCGAAATGCCTATCGTGCGGGTAAAGTGTTCAGCGCCATATTTGCGCTGTAACATAGCACACACTCTGGCAATAAATCTCTTGCCACCCTAAAGCAAAACCAATAGTCTAAGGCATCCTCAATCTGAGCGC
>CAIUZV010000166.1 GCA_903903735.1 uncultured beta proteobacterium
AAAAGGAGTGGACTGTTGCGCCTTTGGTGGATCGCCCATTGACGCAACAATTCTTGCTAACGCATGTTTCAACCTACCTCAACAAAAGCTATCAACGGTGTTGGCGGCTCTCGCCGGCGAGCGTTAGGATAGCGGATAGGTCAGTACATTTTTCGAAGCGGGTCTAGCATTTATTTTTGCGTACCAAGCTTCAATATGCTTGCGCGGCTTGCGCTCGATTGGTAGTCCGTACCAGCGATGAATTTCACAGGCCATGGGAATATCGGCCATCGTTAGCGTTGATCCTGCGACATACTCTTGCTTAGTTAAGTGTTGCTCGAACCGATCAAGCAAGATATCTGTCGTAGCAATCGAGACTTCTATTTTCTTTTTATCTTGCTCGGGTTCCGGTATCCGGATGAGCTGCCAGAACGCGTCCCGACCCGCTGGACTGAAGGTGGTTTGTTGCCAGTCCATCCAGCGCTCTGCATTGAAGCGCTCCTGAAGGTCCTCTGGGTAGAGCTTTCCCATGGAATGCTTTGCGCATAAGTATCGAACAACGACGTTTGATTCCCACAGTGAAAAATCACCTTCTACAAGGGTCGGAACAACCGAGTTCGGATTCATGGATAGATATTCCGGTGTCTTCGTCAAGCCAAAGGCACCGCCGGCATCGATGCGTTCATAGGTTAGTCCAAGCTCTTCAGCCGCCCAGACTGCCTTGCGAACGTTGATGGAAGTAATACGACCCCAAATGGTTAGCATTGATTCACTCTCCGAAGTGTTATTTGTATTGTTTATAACGATGTAATGGTGTGGATAGGTGTCATTCAGACTGCGTAAAGTCGATGACGACCCCGTAGCGAGCAATAGACACAGTAATACGGTCACCCTGATCGCGCCAATGAAGCTCGGACGTTTTACGCGCGGCCTCAATGATGTATTCGCGCACGATGCATAAGTCTTTTGCTAGAAGCGCAAGCGCTCCAAAGAAGCTGTTCCGTCCCTTTCCAGAACAGGCAAAGTTCCCGTAAAGTGTTTGATACGTTTCTTCGGTAACAAATACCAACTCAAATCCACGACAACTTACGCGACTTTCACCATGGTGACCTTTGCGCGCAAGCGACTGAGTTAACTGTGCGTATCGTTTTGCTTGTGCGTGCGGCCTAGGGCAGATGATTAACAGCGCGGCAATAGCATGCGCTGTGTTGGCGTGGGTCTGCCACTCTTTGCGCCAAACAAGCTCTGGGGTGAGGTGCTGACAGTAATAAAGCCTACCGGCTTCGAACTGCCCACTTTGAAGTCGAGTCGTTTTAAACTTCGCCTGATGCTGTTTCCCTGCGATGTGGACAGGGCGTCCAAAGGCTTGTACATCAGATAAGGCATAGCCGAGTTTTTTTATATTGTTATGAGCACGCTGTGCGTCCTGAGTTTTAAAGACAAGACCATCGATGCCCTGTGGGCTCTGTAAAATTTCCTGTCTGATGGTTTTTGTGTCTGTGGGTAAGCCAACTAATTCTAGGTAATCGTCATCGAACGTCATCAGGTGATTAATTGACCCGAGACTATGAAAACCACGCGCGGTGAGCTGAAAGCCCAGCAGCTCAAAGATCCGCTGAGCGCGATCCATATCGTAATGAACGTTGATGGCCAGATGGTCCAGTGCGAGCGCTTGTGCGTGTGACATTGACATTAAACGGATAGGGTTGCGATCACAGGGGTGTGGTCAGAGGGTTGCTCATTGCCTCGGGGGCCCTTGTCAATGACACAGGATTTACATTGAGGCACCAAGGACTCCGATAATAAGACGTGATCGATTCGAACGCCGGCATTACGTTTGAAGCTGTTCAGGCGGTAATCCCACCAGCTAAATGATTTTGCGGGTTGCTCAAACAGCCGAAATGCGTCGGTAAATCCTAAGTCGACTAACTCAGCTAAGGCAGCACGCTCAGGCTCCGAAACAAGAATCTGTCCAATCCACTTTTCGGGGTTGTGTACGTCTTCGTCCTTAGGCGCAACGTTATAGTCACCTAAGACAGCGATATTGCGGTGCGTTTGTTTTTCTTGTTTGAGCCACGCTGTAAAAGCTTTGAACCAAGCCAATTTATAAACATATTTATCGCTGTCTAGCGCTTGCCCATTGGGACAGTAGGCGCTAATGACTCGAATGGTGTCTTGTCCAAAGGGTAGTGTGGTTGCAATCACGCGCTGCTGAGGATCGTCGTAACCTGGAATATTTCTGGTCTCGTGCAGGCCCGGCTCCCGGGAGATGACGGCAACCCCGTTATAGGTTTTTTGACCCGCCCACGAGGCGTGATACCCAATCTCTTGAAAGGCCTGCAAAGGGAACTTATCGTGGTCAAGCTTTAGCTCTTGTAAACATAAGGCATCCACGGGATTGGCCGCAAGCCAAGCCAGCACTTGAGGAAGTCTGACCTTAAGAGAATTAACGTTCCATGTCGCGAGTTGCATCGTGCCTACCCTTTGGGCCGTGAGCCAAGAACGAGGATTCTAAACCGCAATGTCACCGACATACACTTTTGGAACCCGTTTGACGTTGCAAAGGAGTTCGTAGGAAATCGTACCCGCCGCTCGCGCAATCATATTGATATCGATCTGTTTTCCCCAGAGCTCGACCTGGCTGCCGATTCCAGCACTAGGGTGGCTCGTCAGGTCGATCGTAATCATATCCATTGAAACCCGTCCGATAATTCTTGTCAGTGCGCCATCAACCGAAACAGGCGTGCCGCTCGGGACTTGTCTTGGATAGCCATCGGCGTACCCAATGGCGACGAGGCCGACACGCGTCTTGGCGTCTGTTACAAAGCGTCCACCGTATCCGATCGATTCCCCTGGCTCGAGCCAGCGCTCCGCAAAGACCTCGCTTTGTAAGGTCATGACGGGGATGAGCTGAGCCGTTGGCTGTGGAAGGGGGTCGGCACCATAAAGCAAAATTCCAAGACGCGCCCAATCGCGAGCGGCTTGCGGCCAAGCCAGAACCGCGCCAGAGTTACTTAGGCTTCGTATGCCAGGTAGTCCGCGCGTCGCTTCTTCGAAGGTGTCGATTTGTTTGAGCGTGGTGCGTTTATCGGGTTCGTCTGACGATGCGAAGTGAGACATCAGCGTGATGGAAGCGACTGCTTGACATTTCTTGAGACGGGCGTGAGCAGCCTGTACCTCCTGCGGTGCGAAGCCTGCGCGGTGCATGCCGCTATCCACCTTTAGCCACACATGCAACGTATTCGCGCTGAGTGAGGTGTTCTCGAGATCTTGAATTTGGCTCTCTTGATGGATGGCGACCCAGAGCGTATGTTGTTGCGCAAGTCGAATTTCGTCTAGATCAAAGCAGCCTTCCAAAATGAGGATAGGATTTGTAATGCCCGCGTTGCGGAGCTCAAGGGCTTCAGCACAAAACGCAACGGCAAAACCGTCTGCAATGTCGGCTAGGGCCTGCGCGCAGGCAACTGCTCCGTGACCATAGGCATTCGCTTTAACGACCGCGAAGGCCTTGCCCGTTTGTTGCGAACGCCCCCAGAGATAATTGGCTCGTAGTGCGGTCAAGTCTATGGTGGCTTTGGATGGACGCGTCATGCTGAGGGCTAGGCAAAAAGGAGATCAGCAATAATATCAGGCTAGCGCCTCAGGCTGTCACACAGGGTGCCCTGAGACGATTTCAATCGGAACCGCGTTGATAGCGACTCAGACTCAGTCCGTCCGTATCAATTTCAGGCCGCTTGCCAATAATTTGGTCAGCAATGAGTTTGCTCGATCCACAGGCCATGGTCCATCCCAATGTGCCATGGCCGGTATTTAAGAAAAGGTTGCCGATCGAGGTAGGGCCAATAATTGGTGTGCTGTCTGGTGTCATCGGCCTGAGTCCAGTCCAAAAGCTGGCCTGCTTGAGATCGCCACCAGGGAAGAGATCGGTCACAACCTTTTCAAGAGTTTCTCTACGTCTTGGGTTAAGACCTAAATCAAATCCCCCCAGTTCCGCCATCCCTCCAACGCGTATGCGTTGATCAAACCGGGTGACAGCAACCTTATAGGTCTCGTCGAGCACGGTGGATTGCGGCGCGAGCGCTTCGTCGACGATGGGGATGGTGAGAGAGTAACCTTTGACGGGATAGACAGGGATGTCTAACCCAAGTTCTGATAAGAGATCTCGCGAGTAACTGCCAAGCGCTACAACGTACCGGTCTGCTTGATACGTGTGCGTGCCTGAGCGCACTCCAGCGATTGAACCATTGGCATGAAGGATTTCGTCAATCTCTGCGTTGTAAATGAACTCAACGCCTAGGTTCTGGGTTAATTCTGCAAGTTTTGTTGTGAACAGGTGGCAATCGCCGGTCTCATCACTCGGTAAGCGTAGGCCTCCCGCTAACGGGACGCTGGCGCGGGCGAGGGCGGGCTCGGCTGTTTTGAGCTCGTCTCTAGAGAGCAGTTCGTAAGGGACGCCAAGCTCTTTAAGCACGTCGATGTCGCGCCCAACGGCGTCCATTTGCGCTTGGGTGCGAAACAGTTGTACGGTGCCGCGCGTGCGCTGTTCGTATTCGATGCCCGTATCGTCTCGGAGAGTGTCGAGGCAATGCCGACTGTATTCAGCCACGCGCATCAGGCGCTCTTTGTTAATCGCATAGCGGGTGGCGTTACATTGAGCCAGCATGCTCGCCATCCATTTCAGTTGCCAAAGGCTGCCATCCAAGCGAATTGCCAGTGGGGCATGGCGTTGAAACATCCACTTGATTGCTTTGAGCGGGATGCCGGGAGCGGCCCAGGGTGTGGAGTAGCCCGGTGAGATCTGACCCGCATTGGCGAAGCTTGTTTCGTTTGCCGCAGAGGGCTGGCGATCGATTACCGTGACCTGCGCACCCGCACGAGCCAAGTAGTAAGCAGTGGTTGTGCCGATGACGCCAGCACCCAAAACGATGACTTTCATGGCATTTGTTCGCTTGAACAGTGAAAAGTGAAAGTTTAAGACCATTGGCGCAGTGTTTTTTGGTGTTATTTTTCGGTTTGATTTGGGTATCCACTGTATTTGTTGCTTTTTAGGTATTTTTTTAGAGAAAACTGCAAAATCAGGGACTTATCAGTAGAAATGCCTGTTTTTTGTTTGACTCGAGCATGCTTCACCTCTACACTCGAGTGGCAAGATTCTCAAGCGACGCGGTTTTTGTACCTAGGCTGTCGCCCTTAGTGGTAATCAGTGGTGTCTATCCCTTCCTTGATCATCTAGCACGTTGGGCGTTTTTGCCCGTTTTTTTATCTATCAAGGAAGTT
>CAIUZV010000167.1 GCA_903903735.1 uncultured beta proteobacterium
CTGGGCTGAAATCGAACGCGCGGATGTTGTATTGCACCTGTTAGATGTCCAACACCCTACGAGCCCATTAGACAGCAAAATTGAATCGCATCGCTCAGCGAAGAGTGTTGTTCTTTCAGTATTTAACAAGTGCGATCTTGTTGGCTCTAACACCCTTTCGCCTTCAAACAATCATCAAGAGGCGCTCTTTGTCTCTGCAAAAACAGGAGACGGTTTGGCGGGCTTACGTGCGCGCTTACTTACGTTGGCAGGCTGGCAGCCTAGTCAAGAGTCTCCTTGGCTCGCACGCCAGCGCCACATCGATGCCTTAACGTCCGCACAAGAGGCGTTAAGTTGTGCGCAGGCGCATGCAGACCAAAATGATCGCGTATTAGATTTGTTTGCAGAAGAGCTGCGTCTTGCGCACGATCATCTCGGCAGCATTACCGGTCGAATGACGTCAGACGATTTATTAGGCGAAATTTTTTCTCATTTTTGTATTGGTAAATAAATCGTTTTCAACATCAATTCAATTTCCAACTGTTGTTTTTCTGAGTTTTTTTACAGTTCGTAACAATTTAATTGGATGGGGATAACTACGGGATGAGGGGTGTGTATAAGTTGTGTGCAGTAAATGAACAACCGAGTGTTTTCTGATGTTGAGAATACTTGTTCATGCTAATTCACAAAAGTAAACAGACCTTACCCTCAGATAATTTGACCTTCAAACTAATGATATCTATATGCAATATTGAGTTGTTCTACTTATCCACAAGGCATCTTATCCATTAGTTTTTATATATATAAATAAATATATAAATACAAAGCAGACGATCTGTTCTGGATCCAAAACGGTTTTGCATAAAAATACTTTTATCCAACAACACTGTGCTTAAATCAGATCTTCGTTAAACGTTCAATTGCTTGATCAAGGGTGGTGTCCTTTTTAGCAAAACAAAAACGTACGATGCGATGATTCGACGTTGAGGCCGTGGGATCTTCGTAAAATGCGGAGACGGGTATCACGGTCACACCGTGATGTTGTGTTAACCAGATTGAGAAATTTGCTTCTGTATCGTTGGAGATTTCGCTGTAATCCGCAAGCATAAAAAAAGTACCCGGGCTGGGGAGTACTTTAAAGCGCGTGTTGGATAATCCCGCAGCAAGATGGTCCCTTTTATGTTGATAAAAGGCAGGCAATGTTAAGTAGGTGCTTGGGTCAGCGGTATAAGCCGCAAGGCCATATTGCAGAATAGAAGGAACGGTAAAAACCATAAACTGATGTACTTTGCGCAGTTCGGTCGTCATGTTTTTGGGCGCGCAACAATAGCCAATTTTCCAACCTGTTGTATGCGTTGTTTTTCCAAATGAAGAAATAACAAAACTGCGTTCTGCGAGTGACGGCCTTGAAGCCAAACTCAAGTGTGCAGCACCATCAAAGATGATGTGTTCATACACTTCATCAGACAAAATCATTATGTTGGTGTTATCAACGAGCGTCTCTAGCGTATCAAGATCATTTTTGTTAAGAACGGCACCTGTTGGATTATGTGGTGAATTGATAATTAGTAAACGCGTTCGCGGCGTGATGTTTGCTTGAACGCGGTCCCAATCAATACTAAAGAAAGGGTTGGCAGCGGTTGGTGACAACATTGGAACAGTGATCGCTTTGGCTCCCGCTAAGCGAATGGCTGGCAAATAACAGTCATAGCAAGGCTCTAACACCAAGACCTCGTCACCGGCGCCTACACTTGCAAGAACAGCGGCCATAATGGCTTGCGTGGCGCCACTAGTGACGGTGATTTCAGTGTCTACATCGTAAGAACGGCCGTAAAGCGTTTTCACTTTATGGTGGATAACCTCTCGTAATACTGGAACGCCAGCCATAGCAGGATATTGATTAAACCCATCCGCCATTGCCTGGCTGACGAAGCCTTGTAGTTTGTCGTCAGTATTGAAGTCGGGGAATCCTTGTCCGAGGTTGATGGCTTTGTAATCAAGCGCCATCTTGCTCATGGTGGTAAAGATCGTGGTGCCGACGGCAGGAAGTTTGGACGTGATTTGCATGGTCTAATTTGGACAAAACAGAGGCGTTATCGTCAGATAATACGCACTTTTAAATGGTTGCGCCGCGGTGAACACAAGCGTGAAAGTATTACTAGGGCTAGTTATCTCATTGATCGGGGCATATGCCGCACAGACGGTGGGCATTCCGATCCCCTGGACGCTCGGGCCTCTTTTTTGTATCGCCGCCGTCCGACTGGCTGGAGGCCCGATAGCAAGTGTGCCCTTGTTCCGCAGTGTCGGTCAGTGGGTAATCGGTGTGTCCTTAGGGTTGTATTTCACCGCTCCAGTCGTAGGCGTCTTGGCCGAGCATTTGGTCTCGGTTGTTGGTGGGCTATTGTTTGCGATTGGCTTGGCTTTTTACGGGACATATCTACTACGTCGGTTTGCTAATGTAGATGTAAAAACAGCCTGGTTTTCCTCAGCAATAGGCGGAGCCGCTGAGATGACAAACCTAGCAGAGCGTTACGGAGTAAGGCCAGATCTGGTAGCAAGCGCTCACAGTATGAGGATGATAACGGTTGTTGTACTCGTTCCGTTTACGCTTCAGTGGCTAGGAATTTCAGGGATAGACTCCTTTGTCGTAGGCGCAAAACAAATTTCGTACACTGGACTGGCTCAACTATTTGGGCTGACGGCAATCGTTGTGTTCGTTGCGACGCGTATGAAAATGCCTAATGCTTGGGTATTAGGGCCCATGTTTCTAACGATAGGTATCACTGCAGGTGGCATGGAGTTTTCGGCGATTCCAGACTGGTTATCCAAGGTTGCACAGTTAAGTGTTGGATGGGGGCTCGGCGATAGATTTCGTCCGGGGTTTTTTAGGACAGCGCCGCGCTTTTTGATGGTGGTGGTCGTATTTACGGCGACAGCGCTGTTGTTGGCGTTCGGTTTCGCCACCCTTCTGCACATGGTGTCTGGTCTGCCAACGGTTTCGTTGATGCTGGGGGTTGCGCCAGGAGGAATATCAGAAATGGCGATTACGGCGAAGGTTTTGCAACTGGGCGTGCCCTTGGTCACGGCATTCCAGGTTTTTAGAATGGCTGGCGTTGTTCTAGTAACGGGGCCACTATATGCCTACGTGATCTCTCGATACTTTCAGAACAACGGCGTTCGCAGCAGATAAAGTTATCCCAAGTTGTTAGCGCGTTGTTAACAAGATAATCACAGAGTTATCCATATAGTTATAAACAGCTAATTTTTGCGCACTGCGATGTTTCACGTGAAACAAAGTAATGGAAAGCGCCTGATTACGATAAGTTGCCCACAGGGGTGTGGCCCCAAATCTGCCGAGGTGTCTTGCAAGCGCGGGGCGTCAGGTAATTTCGCTTCCCTTTTTATATTCGCTAAGCAAAGATACCCACAATGTTATGCACAGGCGCCTCGCGAGAGCATTTTGTTTCACGTGAAACATCTCCAAGGCGGACTGCTCGGTCTATAATCCGTTCCCCAAGTTAGTCCTATCGCCCAGAATAAATGAACTACCCCTCTGTATTCGATGTCCTCGTCGTTGGTGGCGGCCACGCTGGAAGTGAGGCCGCACTTGCCGCAGCGCGAAGCGGTGCAAAGACTCTTTTGCTCACGCACAATATAGAAACGCTTGGGCAAATGTCTTGTAATCCTTCTATTGGTGGAATTGGGAAAGGACATCTCGTTAAAGAGGTGGATGCGCTAGGCGGCGCCATGGCGATAGCAACGGATGAGGCGGGCATACAGTTTCGAATACTAAATGGCTCTAAAGGCCCAGCAGTTCGTGCCACCCGCGCACAAGCGGACCGCGTCCTGTATCGAAAAGCAATTCGCGGAAGGTTAGAAAACCAACCTAATCTCTGGCTTTTTCAACAGGCCGTTGATGATTTGTTGTTAGAGGGTGAGCGCGTTTGCGGCGCAGTGACTCAAACGGGACTAACTTTCAGGGCCCGCAGCGTGGTGTTAACCGCTGGAACGTTTCTTAACGGATTGGTTCACGTCGGCCTAAATAACTATTCGGCTGGCCGCGCGGGCGACCCTTCCGCGTCAACGTTGGGCCGTAGACTTAAAGAGATGCGATTACCTCAGGGACGACTCAAAACAGGAACCCCACCGAGGATAGATGGCCGAAGCATTAACTTTTCTATTTTGGAAGAGCAACCCGGCGACGTGAATCCAACCCCTGTGTTTTCATACTTGGGTACTGCCGCCATGCACCCCAGACAAGTACCTTGTTGGGTGACTCATACCAATGAGCGCACACATGAGATTATTCGCGGCGGCCTAGACAGATCGCCGATGTACAGCGGCGTGATTGAAGGTGTTGGTCCCCGCTACTGCCCTTCTATTGAAGACAAGGTCCACCGATTCGCAGATAAAAACGCGCATCAAGTGTTCCTCGAACCAGAGGGTTTAGACACACATGAAATTTATCCTAACGGTGTGTCAACAAGTTTGCCCTTTGATGTCCAGCTAGCGTTGATTCGTTCTTTACGCGGCTTGGAGCAAGCACATATTGTCCGACCAGGATATGCCATTGAATATGATTACTTTGATCCGCGCGAATTAAAACAAAGCTTAGAAACCAAGTTGATTTCAGGTTTGTTTTTTGCCGGACAAATCAATGGCACGACCGGTTACGAAGAGGCTGCGGCGCAAGGCCTATTGGCCGGTATTAACGCCGCACGTTTTTCCCGTGACGACACGCCATTTATATTGCGACGAGATCAAGCCTACATGGGTGTCCTGATGGATGACCTGGTGACGAAGGGCGTGACTGAGCCATATCGAATGTTTACCTCCCGTGCAGAATATCGCCTAAGTTTGCGCGAAGACAATGCCGACTGGCGCTTAACAGAATTGGGACGCAACTTCGGTTTGGTGGACGATATTCGTTGGGATGCTTTTTGTCGCAAACGCGATGCAGTTGAAAAAGAGGTTCAGCGCTTACGCTCAACCTGGGTTAATCCTCGAATGATGCCACCCGATAGTGCGCGCGCAGTCCTAGGTAAAGAAATTGAGCGCGAGTACTTGCTATCAGATTTGATCAAGCGCCCCAACGTTTCTTATCTTTCCTTGATGGAAATGGTCTATCATGAGGAGGTGAGTTTGCCTAAAGGCGTGCCCCCAGGTGAGGTCGCAGAACAGGTCGAGATCCAGATCAAATACGAAGGTTATATCGCTCGCCAGCAAGAAGAGATTGAACGACAGCAGAGCCATGAAGACCAGCAAATACCGAGCGCCTTTGATTTTGAAGGGATCACTAGCCTTTCTTTTGAGGTGCGCCAAAAGCTCAAAACACACCGTCCCCAAACCGTTGGGCAAGCCTCTCGGATTTCAGGCGTAACACCTGCCGCGATCTCGTTATTGCTCATCCACTTAAAGCGCCACCACTCCAGAATGGTTGCGGTAACGAAGTGATGCAGGCGCAATTGAACCCAACCGCTTACGCGCAGCGCCTGGCCCAGGCGTGTGACACGCTGCGTTTGGATGCGTCCGAACAGCAAATCGGCCAACTGCAGCAATATATAGAACAGTTACAACGCTGGAACCGCAGCTACAACCTAACAGCCATCCGCGACCCGGATCAAATGCTTACGCAGCACATACTCGACTGCTTGGCCGTGGTCAGCCCTGTCAAGCGGGCATTACCCATGCGCGAGCACCAAGCCCCAACTATTTTAGATGTCGGTTCAGGCGCCGGATTGCCAGGCGTGGTGTTAGCGATCATGCTGCCAACGGCGCAAGTGACGTGTGTGGATGCGGTAGAAAAGAAAATGACCTTCGTGCGTCAAATGCGCGGGGTGCTTGGGCTGTCCAACCTAGGCGCCATACACGCTCGCGTCGAGACGCAGTCAGCACAATATGATGTGGTGATCTCTCGCGCATTCGCTTCGCTATCAGACTTTGCACAAACTGCAGGTGAAAGAGTCTTGCCCGCGGGAAAACTTATTGCAATGAAAGCGCGCCCGACCGACGACGAGTTTGCTGAGCTTGCGTCCAAGACCGCGTGGTCTGTCGACAGCGTTGAACCTATACATGTTCCAGAGTTACAAGCCCAGCGTTGCTTGGTTTGGTTGCACCGGACGGGAAATCCATGACAAATAACATTAATGCCGCCGCACGAATCTTTTGTATTGCCAATCAAAAAGGTGGTGTGGGCAAAACGACAACGGCCATCAACTTAGCGGCTGGACTTGCAAAACTAAAGCAGCGCGTCTTGTTGATTGATTTGGATCCGCAGGGCAACGCAACAATGGGTAGCGGCATCGACAAAAGCACCCTGGCACACAATCTATACGATGTATTAATTGGAGAGGCGTCGATTGCCGAGGCGCGAGTTCCCTCAACTAGTGGTGGATACGATGTATTGCCGGCAAACCGTGAACTCTCTGGCGCAGAGATCGACCTAGTCGGCATGGACGAACGAGAGCTTCAACTAAAACAGGCTCTCTCAAGCGTTGCTGGTGAATATGATTTCGTTCTCATTGATTGCCCTCCTACGTTGTCCCTCTTAACGCTTAACGGTTTAGCGGCAGCGCATGGCGTGATTATTCCTATGCAATGTGAATACTTTGCACTGGAGGGGCTGTCCGATCTTGTCAATACAATTAAACGTGTTCACCGCAATATCAATCCAGAACTCAGTTTGATTGGATTGCTACGCGTCATGTACGACCCGAGAGTCACCTTGCAACAACAGGTTTCCGCTCAGCTCGAAGCACACTTCGGTGACAAAGTATTTAAAACGGTTGTGCCTAGAAATGTACGATTAGCCGAAGCACCCAGCCATGGGTTGCCTGGTGTTGTCTATGACCCGAGCTCGCGTGGAGCACAGGCTTATATCTCTTTTGGTGCGGAAGTTATCGAACGCGTGCGCGCGAATTCCAACGCATCAACCAACTAATAACGTGATGGTGCGATATCGCCCTCAACGACAGGAATATAAAAATGGTCACTAAAAAACCTAAAGGCCTCGGGCGCGGATTAGAGGCGCTTCTGGGTGCGGATGCCCCTGGCATTGGCCAACTTGCGCAAGGCGAAGTCTCGTCGGGACAGCCCAGTACGTTGCCAGTGAATAAGTTGCAGGCCGGTAAGTACCAGCCACGCACTCGCATGGACGAAGGTGCTTTGGCCGAGCTCGCGGACTCGATTCGCGCGCAAGGCATCATGCAGCCGATCTTGGTCAGGCCACTGGATGCTGCTAAAGGTCGTTATGAAATTATTGCCGGCGAACGCCGTTTTCGCGCAGCCCAACTAGCCGGTCTGACCGAAGTCCCCGTGCTGGTTAAGGATGTTGCTGACGAACACGCCGCTGCGATGGCGTTGATTGAAAACATTCAACGAGAAGATCTCAACCCGCTCGAAGAGGCGCAAGGTGTAAAGCGCTTACTTGATGAGTTTGGCCTGACACACGAGCAAGCATCTCAAGCAATTGGTCGCTCACGCTCTGCAACAAGCAACTTGCTGCGCTTACTTAATCTCGCGAGCGCGGTTCAAACCATGTTGCTTGCTGGCGATATTGACATGGGCCATGCGCGCGCGCTGTTGGCCGTCGACACGGCCACACAAATCCAACTGGCAAATCAAATCATTGCTAAGCGTTTATCTGTGCGCGACGCAGAGCAGCTCGTTGCCCGCACCGATAAGGGCGCATCAACCAAAGCATCACGCGTTAAACCTGTGTCGCGAGATGTCGCGAGACTCGAAGAAGCGCTTTCGGATCAACTTGGAACAAAAGTGACATTGAAAGTCACAGGCAAAGAGCGTGGTCAGCTGATAGTCGACTTCCATGGTTGGGAACACTGCTCTTCCATCATTGAAAAAATGCACCTTAAAGAAGATCTTGAAAGCTAACTGGAGACAAACAACATGACAAATCAAAATGGGTCGGCAGTGTCCGCTAAGACGCTAAAGTCTTGGGTGCATGACGGTAAAGAAATTGCCTTGCTTGATGTGCGTGAACACGGGCAATACGGCGAAGAACATTTGTTCTATGTTGTTTCAACGCCCTACAGCAAACTAGAGGCTGAGGTGGATCGCCTTGTTGGGCGTAAAGATGTTCGTATGGTTCTGGTGGGTGACGACGAGAATGTCTTATCTTTAAAAGCGTGCAAGCGCCTGGCAGATGCGGGCTACACCAATCTGCACTATTTAGAGGGTGGCATGGCGGCGTGGAAGGCGACCGGGCTGGAGGTTTTTGCAGGTGTTAATTTGCCGAGCAAAGCATTTGGTGAGCTGGCAGAGCATGCCTTTGACACGCCACGTATCACCGCACAAGAGCTCAATGAGAAGATCAAGAATAAAGAAGACATGGTGATTCTGGACGGGCGTCCCTACACCGAATACCGAAAAATGAGTATCCCGACCGCGATGTGTTGCCCGAACGGTGAACTACCTCTGCGCATAGACGATATTGTGACCAGCCCTGACACGACGATTGTTATTAATTGTGCAGGACGTACACGCAGCATTATTGGTGCTCAGACGCTCATTAATCTGGGTATAAAAAATAAAGTGGTCGCACTGGAGAACGGCACCCAAGGTTGGTATCTGGCGGACTTCGTCCTTGACCATGGTGCCGTGCAACGGCATTCCCTTGTTGTTGATCCGAAGGCCGCGAAGCAACGCCAAACCAGGGCACGCGCACTCGCGCAAAAACATCACGTGCCTTTTGTGAGCGGAGATCAAGTTCAAAAGTGGCTCGCGGACAAAGGGCGTACGACGTTCTTGTGCGATGTACGCACCCCGGAAGAGTTTGCACAAGGTAGCATCCCCGGTGCGCAACACACGCCGGGCGGGCAGCTCGTCCAAGCCACGGATCAATATGTCGGTGTGCGCGGCGCTAGGCTCGTGTTGTTCGATAGCGATGGTGCGCGGGCACCCGCGATGGCCTCATGGTTGGCCATGTTGGGTTGGGAAGTGGCTGTTTGTGACGACGCGTTGCAGTACAAATGGGGCCAGACCACGCCCGCGACACAGAGAAAGGCATCAGGGCTGGAAAAACTCGCCGCGACCGACCTCGGCGCGTGGTTAAGTGCTGGAGCCACATTGCTGGACTTGCGTGTGAGCACGAAGTATCGCGAGGGCCACGTTCGCGGTGCGCAATGGGCGACACGACCTACGCTTGGAACACTAGCAACGCTTAAAGGTAAGTCCGTCGTTGTTTTTGCGGATGATGCGGCGGTCGCGGAGCTCGCCGCACTGGACTTGATGGAGTTGGGCGTAAGCAAGCTGCGGGTCTGTATGGCGACCAAAGAGCAATGCGTGGCAGCGGGACTCGATTGGATAGCGACGCCTAACGAGCCCACGGACGCCCAAAGTATTGATTACCTATTTTTTGTGCATGATCGCCATGACGGCAACAAAGCCGCCGCGCGGCAATATTTGGCTTGGGAGATGAATCTATTGGCGCAGATCGATGACCAAGAGCGCGGTGCGTTCAAACTACCACACTAAGAAAAATCACCAACACTCAGCAATTTTTGGTTTTCGAGCTTGCTGAGCGTGTGTGACTAATCCCTTTCGATAGTTGTTACAACCCCCCGACTTTCTTGACAATTCGGAAAAGTTCCATCATAATCGTCGGTTCTCTTGTGGAGAGGTGCCCGAGTGGTTAAAGGGGGCAGACTGTAAATCTGTTGGCCTTGCGCCTACGTTGGTTCGAATCCAACC
>CAIUZV010000168.1 GCA_903903735.1 uncultured beta proteobacterium
GGGGGGGTGTACCTCCATGGCGTGCCTGCTAGGTGCTCTGGCACGCAAAACCACCCGAGCAGTTTGATTTAAACCTCGGTTTCGTATTAGAATGCCAGACTTGATGTAAAAATCTGACCAAACAATAGGTGTAGCCATGGCACGTGTATGCCAAGTGACCGGAAAAAAGCCCATGGTGGGCAACAATGTTTCGCACGCTAACAACAAAACCAAGCGTCGCTTCCTGCCAAATCTGCAGTCGCGCCGTTTTTGGGTTGAGAGCGAAAACCGTTGGGTGCGCCTGCGCGTGACCACGAATGCGATCCGCACAATCGACAAGAACGGCATTGACGCCGTGCTCGCAGATCTTCGCGCACGCGGCGAAGTCGCTTAAAGGAGACCGTCATGGCAAAAGGTGCACGCGAAAAAATCAAGCTTGAGTCCAGCGCTGGAACAGGTCATTTCTACACAACGACAAAAAACAAGCGCAACATGCCCGAGAAAATGCTGATCAAGAAATTCGATCCAGTCGCTCGTAAGCACGTTGACTATAAAGAAACTAAGCTCAAGTAATACGAGCCGACGGTCCGGTTTCTACACAAACAGCCTCGCCTAGCGAGGCTGTTTGTTTTTGTGGTCGAATTTTGTCTCCGGTTTATGTCGCCGTGACCCGCCTTTCGCTAGGGTGCGAAGGGCGTACCGCCCTATAATGTCACTCAGATTGACGCATTGTGCGTCTCACCTTTTTTTTGGCTGTATTTATGCAGGAACGCTACCAACCTAACGCCGTCGAAGCGGCTGCCCACGCTAACTGGGATTCTCGTGATGCCTACCTCGTAACCGAGGGCGCAAAAAATGCAGCAGGAGAACCCAAACCCAAATTCTATGCTTGCTCGATGCTGCCCTACCCTAGTGGTAAGTTGCACATGGGTCACGTTCGCAACTACACCATCAACGACATGATGGCCCGGCAATTACGCATGCGTGGCTACAACGTCTTAATGCCAATGGGTTGGGACGCATTCGGCATGCCCGCTGAAAACGCAGCCATCAAGTCCAATGTCCCGCCCGCAAAGTGGACATACGACAACATCGCCTACATGAAGAAGCAAATGAAGGCGATGGGGTTGGCGATCGACTGGTCTCGCGAAATGTGTGCCTGCGATCCAAAATACTACAAGTGGAATCAGTGGCTCTTTTTGAAGATGCTTGAAAAAGGCATTGCTTATCGCAAGACCCAGGTTGTGAACTGGGATCCCGTTGACAATACTGTCTTGGCAAATGAGCAGGTGATCGACGGTCGTGGATGGCGCTCTGGCGCACCGGTTGAGAAGCGTGAAATTCCTGGTTACTACCTACGCATTACTGACTACGCAAGTGAACTCCTCGAGCAAGTACAAAACGGCCTAGAAGGATGGCCCGACCGTGTTCGTGCCATGCAAGAAAACTGGATCGGCAAAAGCGAAGGTGTGCGCTTTGCATTTACGCATGCCATCAAGAATGCCGAGGGTCATTTGATCCAAGACGGCAAGATGTTTGTCTTCACAACGCGTGCCGATACGATCATGGGTGTTACGTTCTGCGCGGTTGCACCAGAGCATCCTCTGGCAACGCACGCAGCGAGTACCAACCCTGTGCTGGCTGCCTTTATCGAACAGTGCAAACGCGGTGGCACCACCGAAGCTGAGCTCGCCACGCGTGAAAAAGAAGGTCTAGATACAGGACTGACTGTCACACACCCCCTTACAGGCAAACAGGTCGCGCTGTGGGTAGGCAACTATGTCTTAATGAGCTATGGCGATGGCGCGGTCATGGGTGTACCTGCGCATGATGAACGCGACTTTGCGTTTGCAAACAAATATGGCATCGCCATTACTCAGGTGGTGCAAGTTGGCGACAAGCTGTTTGACAACAACGTTTGGAACGAATCCTATGCAGACAAACAAACGGGTCGTTTAGTTAACTCTGCTGAATATAACCGCCTGACCTTCACACAAGCCATTGAGACGATCTCGGGCAAGCTCGAAGCGCTTGGCTTAGGCACCCGTCAGACAACATGGCGCTTGCGTGACTGGGGCATCTCGCGACAACGCTATTGGGGCACGCCCATCCCAATCATCCATTGTCAA
>CAIUZV010000169.1 GCA_903903735.1 uncultured beta proteobacterium
CTTATAAACAGGAGCAGACATGTCAGACTTGCCAAAGCGCGTACGGATTCTTGAAGAAGGCCCTCGCGAAGGGATGCAGATTGAGAAAGGCCCGATTCCGACTTCGCGCAAAATTGAATTGATCGATAGCTTGTCTGAAACTGGGCTTGAGCAAATTCAAGTGACATCTTTCGTGAGCCCAGCCGCTGTGCCGCAGATGGCGGATGCTCCGGAGATTGTCGCTGGCTTCAAGCGCAAGCCTGGCGTGCGTTACACGGGATTATGGTTAAACGACAAGGGACTCGAGCGCGCAATCGCCACACAAAAACTCGATATTCGCGGGTCGCTCTCGCTCACCGCCTCAGAGAAATTCTTGTTACGTAATCAGAAGCGTACGCTCGCTCAAAACGTTGAGGCTGTGCGTTCGATGATCGGCATGTTCAATCACTACAACGTGACGATCAACCGTGCCAGCATCATGGCGGTATTTGGTTGTAACTTTGAAGGCGATATTCCGGTGTCCCGTATATTGGACATGATTCAGACCTTCCACGATTTAGCGGATGAGCATAAGTTCAAACTCGAAGTCTTGTCCTTGGCGGACACGATGGCGTGGGCGACACCTGGGTCGATCCGTAAGGTGGTTGGCGCAGTGCGTAACAAGTATCCTGATTTGCAATTATCCTTGCACCTGCACGACACACGAGGCATGGGTATTGCCAATGCCTACGCCGGAATGGAAATGGGCGTCGCGATTTTTGATGCGGCCGTAGCGGGTCTGGGCGGATGCCCCTTCGCCTCGCATTCCGGTGCATCGGGTAACGTCTGCACGGAAGATCTCGTCTTCATGTGCCATGAGATGGGGATCGAAACGGGCATTGATCTCGAGAAGCTGATTGAGTCCGCGTTGCTTGCAGAGCAAGTCGTGGGCCATCCGTTGCCGGGCTCGGTCATGAAAGGTGGCTCGCTCAATAAATTACGTGAGAAGGTTAAGGCATCCATGGCCGCGAACGCTTAAGCGAGGAATCCATCATGACTGACATCACACGCGACCTCGGTCGCTTTGTCGCAGGTTTAAAGTTTGAGCAGATCCCGAAAGATGCGTTAGAAGTCATCTACACGGGCTTTGCCGATTGCGTTGGTGTGATGTTAGCGGGGCGCGACGAGCCGCCCACTCGCATCCTGACAGAAGTGCTTGCCCCGCATGCGGGGCCATCCACCTTGCTATTCGGTTCACAAACAGCAAGTGCGCCAGACGCTGCGTGGATCAATGGCGTGGCCGCGCATGCACTGGACTTTGACGACGTAGCGCTCAAGGGTCATCCCAGCACGGTGCTTGTTCCGGCCATCTTGGCCGAAGCGCAAGCGTTGGGCTCATCGGGGCGAGAGATGGTCGTGGCCTATGCGGCGGGCTATGAGGTGTGGGCTGAACTCGCGCGACGCGATCCAGATCACTATCACACCAAAGGCTGGCATCCAACCGGCATCCTCGGTGCGATCGGCTCTGCCGCAGCGTGTGCGTCGTTAAATAAGTTAAACGCAGAACAGTGCGCCATGGCTATTTCGATGGGCGCTTCGCAAAGTGCCGGCACGATGGCGAACTTTGGCACGATGACTAAGCCGTTTCATGCGGGTCGCTCTGCGCAAGCTGGGGTGATGGCCGCACGACTCGTGAAAGCTGGATTCACCTCAGCAACGGACGCGCTTGAGCATGCCCAAGGGTTTTTGTCCGCAGTGTCGCCGAACGGTCGCTTTGATGTGACGAGCCCCGTGCAGGCAGCAAACCCTTGGAAGCTGGCGATCAGCAAACTATCGGTCAAGAAGTATCCCTTATGCTTTTGTACGCATCGTGCATTAGATGGCATGTTGGATCTTGTGGCAGAACATGCGATCAGCGGCGATGAAATCGAATCGATTACTGCGATGACAAGCTTACGCAATACCAAAGTGCTGCGTAACCATCATCCTCAAACCGGGCTTGAAGCAAAGTTCAGTATGGAGTTTGCGATGGCCTCATGTGTCGTAGCGGGTCGTGCCGGATTGACTGAATTGGTGGATGATTTTGTTGTACGTAAAGATGTGCAAGATTTGATGAAGAAAGTGATGGTCTTGCCTGATGAGAAGGAGCATCCAAACTTGCCGGGTTACTCACCCTACGATCTTGTCACGGTCAAGCTTAAAGATGGGAAGACCATTGAAAGTCGCCAGGTGGTCGCTGTGCGCGGAGGACCCGATCTACCGCTGAGCCGTGAGCAGTTGTGGGCGAAGTTTGAGGATTGCGCGCGCGTCGGAAAAGTCGAGTTTTCATCGCGGCAA
>CAIUZV010000170.1 GCA_903903735.1 uncultured beta proteobacterium
ACCACTTTTAAGCACAACGCTCCGGGCAAGCTAGATAAATCTAATGCTCCGCTACAAGATAGCGCCCGCGCAAAGCCCGGCCACCCTCTGTCAATTGTCACGGATTGGTCTGTTGATCCCGATGACTATGGAACATTTTTATCAGGCGTTTGGGACGAGTGGCTCGCGACAGACTTCGGACGGATCCACGTGAATCTGTTTGAAACCGCCATCGCGCAGGCGGCGGGCATGCCGGCACAGACCTGTACACAGGCAGAGTTTTGCGGCAAGGGGCTTGCGGTGGAACATGACGGAGAAGTCTATTCCTGCGACCACTTTGTATACCCAGCGTATCGATTAGGAAACATTCACACCAGCCACCTTGGCGATCTCGCGTTTTCATCTGAGCAGAAAACTTTTGGGATGAACAAGCGTGACACCTTGCCAAAGCAGTGCTTTGACTGCGATTTTCTAAAGCTCTGCTGGGGTGAATGTCCTAAAAATCGACTGATTAAAACGCGCGACGGTGAGCCTGGCCTTAATTATTTATGCTCGGGGCTCTTTCATTTTTATCAGCACATTGGCCCTGATGTCATCCGCATACTAAAACAATTGGGGCACTTGCCTCGCTGACACACTACGAACCAAAATTGCTACAGCGCGGAACGCATATGCTCAAGCTTCGGAACCTAGCTGTAATCGGAATCTCGTTGGCCATGAGCGCGGTCGCACATAGCCAAAGTGATCAGCCGACAAGTCTTCATGTTTTTCTGCCGAATGTGCCCGCCAAGGGAGTCGTCATTGCCTTGCACGGGTGCGGCGGTCTTCTGTCTAGTGCGAAATCAAAAGCCTCGGAACTCTCTGCTCGACATGCGGGCATGGCGAAACTAATCACCGAAGCGGGCTGGATCGCCGTGTTTCCCGATAGCTTCTCCCCGCGTGGGCGACGAGAAATCTGTACCCAAAAATTTTCCGAGCGCACAATCAACAGCGGGCACCGCAGACTTGATGCGCTCAACACTGCAAAATGGGTGCATGACCAAAACTGGACAAATGAACAGTCGGCCCAGCCTCTAAAGACCGTTCTGCTCGGCTGGTCGCATGGTGGTTCTGCAGTACTCCAGAGCATTGAAGATACGCCACGCAACGACCCGGCTCGCGGACTCATTGATCAAGCGGTCGCTTTTTATCCCGGATGCTCAGAGCAACTCAAGCGTGACTACCGAACGAACATTCCACTCACACTGTTTTTAGCAGGCAAGGATGACTGGACTGCGCCACAACCTTGCGTCGAGTTAGGAAAAAAAGTCGGCGCGACTGTCTGGGTATACGATCAGGCCTATCACGGGTTTGACAGTCCGATTGGGAAGGTGCAATTCCGACCCGAGATCCCCAACGGGGTGACGCCTGGCCGCGGCGTTCACTCAGGGCCCGATCCGGAATCGCGCGAAGACGCCTACAGGAAGCTGCGAGCGCTTCTGCGCACTCTGGAAACGAAGTAGAGACCGCGTTCTATTTAGTGCGCAGGATCTTCATGATGCCTTGGCCGTACATGATCTGCTTATCATTGACCATAAGTGTCCCACGCAGAAAGATCAGAGATGATGTCTTTCGAGCAACCTCCCCGCGCGCGATGATAAAGTCGCCAGCAACACTGGGCGCAACAAAATGCGTATCTAAATGAATGGTTGTACAAGGCTGCTGTTCATTTGCAGCCCAGGCCACCAAGCTAATGGCTTGATCTAACAGGGTGACAAGCATGCCCCCGTGGACAACCCCCACGCCGTTTTCGTGCCTCGGTTCGACAAGTAACCCGTACTCCCAACCTTCATTGAGACGTCTAGACCAAAGTGGGCCAACCTCTGCGAAGAATCCTTTACTGTTGAGCGTTTTCCATCCGTGCTCAGCAGGGTCGTATGGTTTGAGGGCGGACATGATTTTCCTTATTCGAGCGTTGGGCGCATTAACAAGCGAGCTTCGAGTTGCATCGCAGCGATTAACTTTAACTGTTGAGCCTTCGTGAGTTGGTCGGCAAGGCTGGCACAAACAATGGTATGCGTGATGTGCTCCGCATCATCGAGCACCGGAACGGCGGCAATATTTAGTCCGGCGATATAAGTGTTTCGGTCAATGCTGTAGTGGTGTTTGCGTGCGAAGATCACTTCTTTGTACCAGGCATCGAAATCCAAAGGCTTATCCCATCGTAGTTTTTGATAGCGACGCTTGAGCTCTGGCAAAGGCTGCCCACCAAACGCTGCAACGAGCCTCCCCGTTGCGCTTAGCAGTGCTGGAAACACGCTTCCGACATCCACATGTAATCGAAACGGCAGATTTGATCTCGACAGAGCCACCACCACCATCTGCTCTTGGTCAGTGACGTCGACGCCGATCGCTGTCACGCCCCACTTTGAAGAAAGACGATCAAGTCCTGCCTGAACCGTTGAGGGAAACGCATTGGCGTCCCGAGCACTACGTGCAAGGGTGAGCATGCCCATCCCCAGCCGATACCGTTTTGTCTCACCATCAACAGCGATGAGTCTTTCTACAACTAGGGTACGCAAGATGTGCAGGCACGTGCTTGGGATCAAATCAAGTGCTTGTGCAATCGCGTTGACACCCATCGGCTCTTTGGCTTTGCCAAGCAAGCGCAATATCGCTATCGCACGAGACACCGCTGGCACTGCCCGCGTACGTACAGCTAGCTTCACTTGTTTTGTCGTGGCGGCAGGCTTTGTTGTTGGTTTAATCATGGCAGTCATCATACGCAGTTTATTGTACTAATACAATTATTATTCTTATTTGACAATAATACGGTGTATCGCTAAAGTGAGCAACACTCAGTGCACCCCTATACATTCGTCCAAAAATATGACTCGCCTGACTGAATACTCCTCTTACGCTGATGCGCAAACATTTTTTTCTTCGGAGAAACTATGGGAGCTTTTTGAGGGGGACAGGCAACGACTAAACATCGCGTACGAGTGCGTTGATCGCCACGCGGCATCAAACCATACCGCCGTCATTGTTATACGAGCAGATGGCGCAGACGAAGTGATCTCCTACCAGGAGCTTTCGCAACGGTCTGCGCAGGTCGCACATTTTCTGCAAGCGCGTGGCGTTCAGCCGGGTGACCGAGTCGCCGTCATGCTCGAGCCTTCTCTTGCCTTTTATGCTTCGATTTTTGGCATCATCAAAGCTGGCGCGATCGCCGTCCCTCTGTTCACACTATTTGGGCCAGACGGCTTGCGACTCCGCCTCCAAGACTGTGCTCCAGCCTTGCTCATTACCATCTCAGCAAAAATCGACATTGTTGATACCTCGATGCGTCCTCACTCTGTGTTGGCAGACGCTGCATTTATCGCAAGTCTCGATCAATACCCTACGTCGTTTGCTGCCAATACACTCGCCGAGGACTACGCAATCTTTCAATACACCTCGGGGACAACGCGTGAACTCCCTGAGGCGGTTCGACACAAGCATCGGTCCATCGTGACGCTGATGGTTGCCGCACTATACGGCACAGGACTTCGACCAGGCGATCGCTATATGTGCCCCTCCTCGCCGGCATGGGGTCACGGCCTTTGGCATGGGACGCTCGCTCCCATGGCACTTGGATTGACGATAGGCGCTTTTGCCGGAAAATTTGATGCTGGCACTCTGCTTCGCGGACTACAAGATCATCAGTTCACCAATATTTCAGCCGCTGCGACACACTATCGCATGATGAAAAATTCAGGCGTCGCGCAACGTTACCGCTACGCGCTGAACAAAATGTCCTTTACGGGCGAACCGATTGATAGTGCGACCGAAGAATTCATTGAGCAAACCTTTGGTCTGCGTGTGTGCAGCATGTACGGCACCACCGAGATCGGTGTCATCTTGGTTAGCTATCCGGGCGCCCAGGACTTCCCTGTCAAGCACGGCTCACTCGGCAAAGCGATCCCAGGCGCTCAAGTGCAAGTGCAAGACGCTCACAGCAAGCCTTGCCCCCCGGGAGTCACCGGCGATCTCATGGTTTGGCGCAAGGGTCAGTGGCTCGCAACAAAAGATTTGGCGCGCACTGATGCCGATGGGTATTTCTATCATGGCGGTCGCGCCGACGATGTCATCATTTCTGCAGGTTGGACAATGAGCGCTGTCGAAATTGAAGACGCCATACTCAAACACCCCGATGTAAAAGAGGCGGCTGCAATCGGTGTGCCTGATGCACTGCGCGGGCAGGCTGTCAAAGCATTTGTCGTTTCGTCACGTCAGGGTGACGATCTTTTTGTGAAAGAGATTCAAGAGCTCGTGCGGGCCGGCTTAAGTCAACATGAATATCCGCGGCAGATTGAATTCACCACTGAATTACCTAAGACACCAGCAGGAAAGGTGCACCGCAAGAAACTGCGAGAGGCCCATGCGGCGCAGACCGCCCTCACCGCTGCGCCCTAGACCTTCTCATTACTCTACCTAATTGTCTATTTTTTGAATCTGGAGATACACATGTCATCAACGTCAGTCGGACAAAGAAACTTTCCGAAAATCACTCAGGAAGGTCTGGATGATCTGCGACGACGCATCGGCGTCAAAATCGGTGCGACGGCCGAACCTTGGTGCTACGAGGCCACACGGGACAATATTCGACACTATGCCCACGGCATTGGCGATGACAATCCGCTTTGGTGCGATCCGGCCTATGCAGCAAAAACAAATCATGGCGGCATCATCGCCTTGCCGAGTTTTTTGTACTCCACCAGCCGTATCGTTTCAGGATATGTCGGTGGCCTGCCTGGCGTACATGCGATGTGGTCGGGTTCGGACTGGACCTGGCACAAGCATGCCCAACGCAATGATGTAATCAGCACAGAAGCGTATCTTAAAGATTGTATCGAGCACGAAACGCGTTTTGCCGGCAAAGCGATCCAACAAATTTATCACGTCGATTTCTTCAATCAATCCGGCGACAAGTTGGCAGAGGC
>CAIUZV010000171.1 GCA_903903735.1 uncultured beta proteobacterium
ATGTCCAACTGTTTTGGCAAGCGTCTTGAATAGTGCATCGCTTCCGGCCGCAATGACGAGTTCTCCATCAAGCGTGAGATAACTTTTGTAGGGGACAATCCCCATGGCACCAGAACCTTGCTTGGTTGTGACCTTGCCACTAGCAAAGTATTGGGCTGCTAAAAGAGAGACCCACGTTGTGGCGGTTTCAAAGAGTGATACGTCGACGACTCTTCCGCGTCCCGTCGTCTGGCGTTCAAGAAGTGCAGTGAGCGCGCCAATCACCGCCCACATGCCGGTACCCATGTCGACGATTGAGGCCCCAACGCGCACAGCGGGCCGACCCGGCTCACCGGTTGTGCTCATAATCCCACCGAACGCCTGCATTAGTGGGTCATAGCCAGGGCGGTCTTTTAGGGGGCCGGTACTGCCAAACGCTCCCAGATTGCAATAAATCAGTCGCGGTTGGCGCGCGAGCAAGGTGGCGCCATCGAGTCCGAGTTTTTGCACATGACCAGGACGCAAATTTTGGATCACGATATCGGCATGATCACAAATGTACTGGCGCAGGGCTTCGACTTCGGATTCGTTACGTAAGTCGCAGACCACGGACTTCTTGTTGCGATTGAGTGACTGAAAGAAAGGTGAGGCACCTTCCCAGAAGGGCGGGCCCCATTTACGGGCGTCATCGCCATCTGATTTTTCGATTTTGATGACCTGGGCACCAAGCTCGCCGAAGATCTGACCGGCGAACGGGGCGGCCACACTATTTCCTAGTTCGATCACCACGAGCCCTGCAAAGGGGGTGGCGCCTAAGGATTGCTGCTGCGTATGCTCAGACATTTTTAATGTGATATTGGGATGATTTGTCTCCCCAAAATTATGTCACGAATTGACTGAAACCACGCAGCAACCAACCTAATTCACCAGACAACTTACTTTAGTTGCTCACACACGGCAGCAGTTACTTGCGCAGTCGTGGCTAAACCACCCAGATCACGTGTATGCAGGCGTGGGTTGGCTGTAACCGCTTCAATCGCGTGCATCAACCGATCGGCGGCGGCTTGTTCACCCAAGTGCTCGAGCAGCATCACCACCGACCAGAACGTGCCGATTGGATTGGCCAGACCTTTGCCCATGATGTCAAACGCCGAGCCGTGGATGGGTTCGAACATGGAGGGGTAGCGTCGCTCGGGGTCGATATTGCCCGTCGGCGCAATGCCAAGGCTGCCGGCCAAGGCGGCAGCAAGGTCGCTCAAGATGTCGGCGTGCAGATTGGTGGCCACAAGGGTGTCGAGCGTAGCAGGGCGATTCACCATACGGGCTGTCGCGGCATCGACAAGCTCTTTGTCCCATTTGACGTCTGGGAACTCTTTTGCGATTTGTACCGCGATCTCATCCCACATGACCATGGCATGCCGCTGCGCATTCGATTTAGTGACGACAGTCAACAACTTGCGTGGGCGCGATTGTGCAAGCTTAAAGGCATAGCGCATGATGCGCTCGACGCCGGCGCGCGTCATCATGCTGACATCGGTTGCGACTTCGATCGGATGGCCTTGGTGGGCTCGACCCCCTACGCCAGAGTATTCGCCCTCAGAGTTCTCGCGCACGATGATCCAATTCAGTTGCTCGGGTGTGCAGCGCTTCAGAGGCGCATCAATGCCTGGCAAGATGCGGGTGGGACGCACGTTGGCATACTGATCAAAGCCCTGGCAAATTTTTAGTCGTAGACCCCAAAGTGTGATGTGATCTGGAATGTGTGGGTCACCTGCCGATCCAAACAAGATCGCGTCTTTGTCGCGCAGCGCATCTAACCCATCCTCTGGCATCATCACCCCGTGCTTGCGGTAGTAGTCACCTCCCCAATCAAAGTCCTGAAAGTCAAACTTCAGATTCTTATTTTGTTGGGCAATGGCTTGAAGTACTTTCTGT
This sequence comes from uncultured beta proteobacterium, assembly GCA_903903735.1. GTDB lineage: Bacteria > Pseudomonadota > Gammaproteobacteria > Burkholderiales > Burkholderiaceae_B > Zwartia. The sequence goes on from CAIUZV010000171.1 coordinate 1,915, forward strand.
CCTTCAGGGACAACTTCTTTGCCGATGCCGTCACCGGGGATGGTTGCGATGCGATATGTTTTCATGAGGAGTGAGTGTTCGTTAAGGGGTGAGTTTTTTCAAGTGGTCGATCGCGTGCGCGACGTGCGTTAGCCGTTGCCTTGCTCGTATTGTTTGCCACGCGCCAAAAGCTCTGGTGTGCCAATCAGGTTATTGAGGCCATCAAAATCAAGCATGCGGTCCTGAAACGCTTGGGTGCTCCCAGTTTGCTTCAGGCTTGCATAATATTGCTGCAAGGTATGCGCGACAGCGCGAACCGTACCACCTGGGAAGATGACAATCGAATACCCCAGTGCCTGCAAGGTTTGCGTGGACTTTACGGGCGTTTTTCCGCCTTCGACCATATTGGCGAGCAACGGAACGCGTCCCTTAAACTGGGCGTTCACAAGCTTCATTTGCTCATCTGATCGAACCGCTTCGACAAACAATACATCGGCTCCTGCTGCAAGGTATTTTTCTGCACGTTCGAGTGCCGCTTCGAAGCCCTCTACCGCCACAGCATCGGTGCGCGCCATGATGAGTGTGTCTGAGTGATGACGGGCATCTGTGGCGGCGCGGATTTTGCCCACCATTTCTTGGGTAGACACCAGCGTTTTCCCATCAAGGTGTCCGCATCGTTTAGGAAAGCTTTGGTCTTCTAGCTGAATGATATTGGCGCCGCTGCGTTCGAAGCCGCGTACGGTACGTTCTGTGTTCAGTGCATTACCAAAACCCGTATCTGCATCCACAATGATGGGGAGTGTGATCCGGTCTCGTATCTGCGCGACTTTTTCGTTGACTTCTGTAAAGGTGGTGAGACCTACATCCGAGCGCCCGAGTGTCGTGTAGGCAATCGATGCGCCAGAAAGATAAACCGCCTCAAAGCCGCTTTGCTCGGCCACCATCGCAGAGAAGGCGTCGTAGATACCAGGCGCTAGAAGAATCTCTTCTTTTTGTAAACGCTGCTTGACGGTCATTATCGTGCACCAGGTCGAAAGTTGTTGGCAGGCTCATCAAACCAATTACGATTTTTCTGCAAACGACGCGTCATTTCCAACGCATAGGGGGCTGCTTCAAATAAAACTTCCAGCAAATCGTCATTCAAACGCAGTCCTGCGTTACGTGCCATGCGGTGTGCGAAGTCTCTGGTCTGCGCATCACAATGTGAGGCGTCTGGGGTGATATCAGGGGCGGTGAGTACTGGTGCTGTGCGTCCCGCCGTGAGTGTGGGGCGTTCTCCACGAAGTGCTAAGGCGCCTTCCAAAATATGGCCTACTTTCAATACGCGTGCATCTTGTAGTGGCGGCCCAACGAGTTGTAGGCCCATGGGTAAACCGCTCGCATTAAAGCCACAGGTCATCGCGAGCGCGGGTCCTGCGGTGATATTGGCGAGCACCTGAGCGTTCGCTCCTTTCCAAAAGCTAATGGGGCGATGCGCGGTGATGGGTTTGGCAGCACCAAAACTTGGCATGAGCAAGATATCAAACTTCTCATAAATTGGCGTCATCTCGTGCAGCATGCGACGATGCTCGCGCGTGGCCGCGACAAAGTCAGTGGACTGAAACATGACCGCAGGCAAGATACGGGTCAAAAAATCTTGTCCATAATCCCCGGGACGTTCAATGAGACCTTGTTGTTGTGTAGTAAAAATCTCGGTTTCCGCCAGTACGACCTTGACATCCATGTACTCCTGCATTGGGCGCAGGCGACAGTCCGACACCGTCGCTCCCAAATCTTTTAGAACCTTTACGGTGTTGTTCAGTGCCTGCTGGTGGTCTGCAGAGATGGGCAGATCGTCTTCCCATACATAACGCAAGACCCCGACCCGCAGTCCTTTCAAGTTTCCGTCTAAACCCTTGCTGTAATCGGGAATATCTTGCACAAAACTGTTGCCGTCCGCCGGGTCATACCCCGCGAGGGCTTGAAGCATGATTGCGCAATCTTTGACGGTCCAGGCCATGGGTCCACAATGGTCTAGGGTAAATGAGTTTGGC